>JANXAX010000049.1 GCA_025062175.1 Anaerolineae bacterium
AATGTGGAGATGAACGCGCTGACCGAGTTTCTCTTGTATTCAGCCGCGCGTGCCCAGCTGGTGCGACAGGTCATCCGTCCGCATCTCGAGCGCGGGGGTACAGTATTGTGTGATCGCTTCGCCGACTCCAGCATAGCCTACCAGGGGTATGGCCGCCGGCTGGACCTAACCTGGATCCAGAACGTCACCCAGCGGGTCACCGAGGGGCTGATGCCCCACCTCACGATCTATTTGGATCTGCCTGTGGAAATTGGTCTGGCACGCAAACAAGCCGCCTTCGCCGCGCAGCAAGGCGAGCGCAACCGGCTGGATCTGCAACCGTTTGAGTTCTATCAACGCGTGCGGGAAGGATATCTCCAGATGGCCCGTGCCGAACCGCAACGCTGGCTGGTGATCGACGCCACCCAGTCCATCGACCAGGTCCAGCAGAGCATTTGGGAGCGCCTGCAATCCATTTTGCGGGCAGTAGGGGAGGCTGCGAGGAAATGAAACTGGTGATCGCGATTGTTAACAGTCAGGATTCGCGCCCCTTGTTGGATGCCCTGATGCGCGAGGGGCATCGCGCCACGTTGATCAGCACCACTGGCGGATTCCTGCGCGAAGGCAATGCCACTGTGTTCATCGGCACCCCAGATGAGACTCTGGAAGACGTGCTGACGATCATCCGCCAGAACTGTCACACGCGCACCAAATACGTCAACCCGCTCCCGCCGGTAATGGAACCGGGCGAGATGTACCTGCCCAATCCGGTAGAAGTGGAGGTCGGCGGCGCGATTGTGTTTGTGATGGACGTCGCACGCTTTGAGAAGTTCTGATGCGGACGAGTGAAGGCGCACTCAGTCGAGGTAGGAATCGTCTTCGGCGGCCGACTCGGGTCCTGCCAGATCGGGAAGCGCTTTTTCGATCTCCTCCGGACTCTGTCCGGCTTCTAGGCGGTCGACCACTTCGTCGAACTCAGGGCCGAGATCCTCGCCGATCTCCTGGCTCATGCGGCGCATCCAGCGACCCAGGGAGCGGGGGTCGTTTTCATCCAGGTCGCCGAACTGGCTGGGGTCGCTCAGATCATCCAGGCGACTCTCTTCGGAGCGCACTAGACGCACCCGCGATATCATCCGGCTGAGGTTTTCGCTTCCACAGCGGGGGCAGCGCGCCGTGCCTTGTTCCGCCTCTGAAAAGGTGCGCCACCAAATGCTGACGCGCCGTCGGCACTGATGACAATGATACTCATAGATCGGCATGTTGCTCTGTCCTCCGCGGTGCAAACCGAAATGCCATGGCGATTATATCGCAAACCAGCCGAGATGAAAACTTGCCAGGAGAAGGGAAGACGTCTCTTCCCGAAAACGAAATGCACCCGAAGAAAGTGTCTATGTCGCACCTGCTCGATCCATATCAACCGACACCTAACCCGCTCCTGGTTGTCCTCTCCGGCCCTTCCGGGGTGGGTAAGGACAGCGTGCTGCGACGTATGAAGGAACGCGGGTATCCTTTCCACTTCGTCATCACCACGACCGACCGGCCGCCTCGTCCTGGCGAAGTGCACGGCCGCGATTACTTCTTTGTCTCCACCCAAGAGTTTGAGCGCATGATCGCCGCCGGCGAGCTGCTTGAGCATGCAGTCGTATATGGACAGTACAAGGGCATCTCCAAAGCGCAAGTGCGTACTGCCTTGGAGAGCGGTCAGGACGTCATCATGCGCATCGACGTACAGGGCGCTGCGACCATCCGCCACCTGGCACCGGAGGCGGTCTTCATCTTCCTGTCCTGTGAATCTGAGGCGGCTCTGGTGGCCCGTCTCAAGGCGCGTGGCACGGAGACGGACGCGACGCTACAAGCCCGCCTGGCAGTACTCGCGCAGGAGCTGCAGCATCTGCCGGAATTCGACTACCTGGTGATCAATCACAGTGGCCGGCTGGATGAGACCGTCGAGACCATCGCCGCGATCATCCGCGCGGAGAAGTGTCGCGTGCGCCAGCGCCATATCACGTTGTAACTGCGCACAACTATGACGGACGCTCAGGCACAGGTTCCCCAAAGACAAGCGCGGTGAAGGTATAAAGCTTGGCCGCCGGGTCGCGCCAACATTCTTTAGGAACACCCGCTTTCAAGCAGAGATTGTCGAGATATTGGGCACGATCCCATCCTTGCTCCACCGCCACCTGGGGCAGAAATACGCCACGCTGTCCGTGATAGTCTAACACCAGACCATGGGTACCTACCTGGATCGCCTCCCAGTTGTCCAGGCGGTTGAGCGGCGAAAGCACTGAAATTTCGATCGTCACCTGATCCAGCTCAGCGCGCGTGAGCGGCGAGAAGCGTGGGTCGGTGGTCGCGGCGGCGATTGCCATCCTCTGGACCACTTGCCACAGTGGCGCATCTGCCTGTAGATGGCCGATGCAACCGCGCAGTTCCCCGCCTTTTTTCAGGGTGACAAATGCTCCCAGCCGCCGGGTGAGCTCCGCATCCGCGGTGTGATACTCGGGCAGCTGGCCGTTCTCTAGGTGGGTTGCGAGCGTCGTGCGTGCTAGATGCAGTAGCTCCTGTTGCCGTGCTGGGGTGAGCGCGGGCGGGCGATAACGCCAGAACAGCACTGCGCCATAGCCTACCGCCTGGTCACTCGGACTGCCTAGCACCTCGGCTGAGTTGGCATACCGCAGCAGCGTGATCGTGTCCGCTCCCAATCCGCGCGCCACCTGCATCGTGGCTAGGATAGCCGTTTCGCCGCAGGCACACGTGAAGAGGTTGGCATAGCCACGTTCCATCAATTGTGCGATGGTCTGGCGCACGCGGCGGGGGTTGCCGGTCAGGATAGCGTCCAAAGTGGTAGTATCCACCTCGCGCGCATCGGGAGCGGAGGGATAGTGGGACAAATCCGAAGACGCGATCACCACCGCCCGCCGGCCCGGCAAGACCTTGAGCAAGGCAGCAGCCAGGACATCGACTATCTCATCAGTATCATCGCCGATTAAAATGGGCACGATCCGGCATGTCGGACAGACGCGCTGCAGGAAGGGAAGCTCAATTTCAATCATATGTTCGCGGGCATGCGCCGAGGTATCCGCTTTGATCCTCGGTTCGACGGCGATAAGAGCTCGGGCAAGATCGATATCCACTGGCACCACTCCGAGAGGTGTCGCAAAGCCACCCTCGGCATAGACCGCGATGGGCCGCGAAAGCGGCTGCTGGTGGTCGGCCGAGACGATCACCGCTGTGTCGAGAGCATGGCCTTCCAGCTGCTTAAAACCAGCCGCGGCAACGGCGCCCGAGTAGATGTAGCCGGCATGCGGCACCACCAAGCCGAACGGCGTGCCTTCGGACGGGCCGATGTGCACATCCACTTGTCCCAAGAGTTGGTCTACCGTGCGCTGCAGCGTCTCAGCATCGTCAGGATACCATGCGCCGGCGAATTCCGCCGGGCGCACCTTGCCTGCAGGAATATCAGGGGTGGGAGAGGCAGGGGAAGGAACACTCGGTGTGACCACCATCTCGGTCTCTCCAGAAGAAAATGCGACAGCGGATAGAGAGGGCGCTGTCGAGCACGCGCCTGTCAACACTGCTCCCCAGGCGACTATGACACAGAAAGCCGTTATGCTCCGTAACGCAATCCGCACCATCTGATTCCTCCACCCGGATATCCAATCGGGCGCGATTAGGTCAGCCAGGATATCAAAGTGCTTTTTAGTAATCCATACCACCGGGCAGTGTGCGCGCCGGCCGCGAAGGCGGCTTCTGCTCCCACCACACTCCTGGGAGCCGCGTGCCGCAGTATTCGCATCGGTCGCCGTTCAAGTGGTATTCGCGCACGGCAAAGCCTTCGCGCACCAGCACCGCCCGGCTGCAGCCCGGACAGTACGTATGGTTGCCCGGATCACCCGGCACGTTGCCAACGTACACAAAGCGCAATCCCTCTTGTATCGCCAGCTCGCGCGCCTTGGCCAACGTCTCGACTGGCGTAGGTGGCAGGTTGGCTAGCTTGTACTGCGGGAAGAAACGCGAAAAATGCAGTGGGATATCTGGGCTCAGCTCCTCGGCGACCCAACGGGCCAGGGCTTTGAGCTGGTCCATGCGGTCGTTCAAGGTGGGCACCACCAGGTTGACGATCTCCAGGTGGATGCCGGCGCGGAAGATGGTGCGGATAGCTTCGAGCACGGGCTGGAGCTCGCCACCGCACACAGTGCGGTAGAACTCCTCATCGTATCCCTTGAGGTCGATCTTGATAGCGTCGACAACTTCGCACATACGGCGCAACGGTTCCGGATTGATGAACCCAGCGGAGATGACCACGCTGCGCAGGCCAGCCTCACGTCCTGCCTGCGCCGTCGCCAGCACGTATTCGTAAAACACGGACGGCTCCGAATAGGTGTAGGCGATCACCGGCGCCCGATACGCTTGCGCAGCACGCACCACCTCTCCCGGCGGCAGGTCGACGTTCTCTGTCTCCTCGGGCGGCACCTGGGAAATGGTCCAGTTTTGGCAATACAGACAGCGCAAGTTGCACCCTGCCGTAGCAATGGAAAAGGTCGCTGCCGTGGGCAAGAAGTGATAGAAGGGCTTTTTCTCGATCGGGTCGACATGCACAGCACACGGGTTGCCGTAGACCATCGAATAGAGGCGACCCCCACGATTTTCTCGCACCCGGCATGTGCCGCGCTCACCCACCGCGATGATGCAGCGGTGAGGGCAGAGATTACAACGCACGTAGCTGCCAGTGTGGGGAATGTGGCAATAGGAGACGTGCAGCGGCTGCTCCACGATGTTGTGACATTGCGCGCAGTTGAGCGATCCTTCGCTGGCAAACGAAGCGTAGTAGCTGGCCTCGACCGCCCAGCGATGGGGTGGCCCGGCCGCGACCGCTTCGTTAGTTGGTGGCTGAGGCGTCCACTCCCACCAGGAGTTGCTGCTCAGCCCAGTCATCAGCCCGGCCCCGCAGGCCATCAAAACCCCCGTTCCAGCCAAGAACCGACGGCGCGAGATCCGTTTCATCGGCTATTCCCCTCTCAAAACCCATGCAAACTTTCCAAACGAACCCAACGCACCAACCAAGGCACTCCGATGAAAGTGAACCCGACCAGCCCAAAACCAAGCAACACCAGCAGGGCCATCCGCCGCCCGCGCCAGTGAGGCATCGGAGAGAGATGCAACACCATCAGGTACCACAGCCAGGTGAGCAATGCCCACGTTTCCTTGGGATCCCAGCCCCACAGCCGCGCCCAGGCGTGTTGCGCCCAGATGGCGCCGACGAGGATGGAAAAGGTGAGCCACGGAAAGCCAAGCACCACACTGCGCTCCATCGCGCGCTCCAGCGCGGCCGTGGGGGGCAATCGTTCGCGCATGCGTTGGGTGAACAGGTACGCCAAGCCAAACCCCGCGGCGCTGCCACAGGCGGCGTAGGCGATGACGGCCGAGGCTGCATGCAGTGGAAACCATGGGGAGCGCAGAGCAGGCAGCAACAGGGTGATTTCCTTCATGGTTTCTGGGCGGGTTACTGCATAGCTGGCAACGAGGAGCACGACCACCAACACGAAGAATCCGCTGCACCGCCCCTGCCAGCTCGCCTCCAACAAGAGGTGCAGGCCCAGGCCCGCCCACACCCAACAGAGCGCGAACTCGTAGCGGTTTGCCAGCGGCCAATGGCCGGCCGCGATGCTGCGCTCGACCAATCCGACCGTCAGGCATATCCACGCTCCCAGTGAGATGCCGATACCTCCCCAGCAGCGAGGATGGCACTCATGCCAAGGATAAACCAGGTAAGTGATAAGCGCAAGCCACAACAGCCCGTATGCGAGGGTGATCCACATAGGGCCCCGCCCTCACCATTTTGTCGTCAACCACGTGCTCACACGCGCGGCACAGTTATGCCCCTTTAATGAAAGTCCTATTAGGTGAGCTGTGTTCCCTTTCCTGCCCTCAGCTCCTGCACCAGCGTCTCGAACGCGCGCGCAAATCCATAGGCGCGGCGGTCGGCCCAACCTCCCAGCTGTAACACTCCGTCTGCCGTGCGACACGCCTGGATGCGACGGAATGGCATGTTAAAGGTGACAGCCATGCCGACCAGCATCAAAAAGCCGGCGACGATCAGCGGCACATAGCCGGGGGCATAGGTCACCTGGAGCACCACCACCGTCCGGTCTTGGATCTGCATGTAACCGGACAAGTGAAATCCAATGCCCTGGTAAACCAGTGGCTCGTTGACCCGAATACGTGCCAGGGTCTCTTGAACCCGGATGTGTGCCTCATACGCGGCGACGTTGCCATCTGGATAGCGGATGACCTCGAAGGCCGTATTGTGCACCGGCAGGTCAGCGTGGCGCACGAGCGCCGACCCGCCGACAGGGATGGCCAGCTCTTCGCGCCAGCCCAGCTGAAGGTTCAGCAGCACCCCGACCCCCATCAGAATCACGGCCAGATGAGTGACCAATGTTGCCGACCGCGCCCAGCGGTGACGCTCGGCGCGCAGAAACCATCCCGCTACATCCATCTCGATGTGCACGTGGTAGCCGTCCCGTTCCAGCGCCTCCCGCAGCTGCTCCCATGTGGCGCGGTCGGTGTCCGGTATGGATGCGGAATGGGGTGCTTCGTGCAGCTGCACGGGAGTGCAGCGCACAGTGTCCCTGTGAAGGCTATACCAGATGGTTGGCCAGCGATGCAGGGCACACAAAAGGGTGAACAGGATGAGCACCCCCCAAGGCAGCAGGAACAACCCTGTTTGGAAGAACTGGACGGCGCCGCTGGTGATAAGGAAGTCCCCCCAAGCGCCATGTTTCGCCCGTAACGCGGTCTCCCAGGCGGCAGCGCGCTGTGGGTCGGCGGCGACATCCAAGCCACGTTGCGGAATGGTGGAACCGATGATCGAGAGCAACACGAGCACTGCGAGCAGGCCGGCCGTCACGTCCAGACGGGCGGAGAAGGCCCACAGGCGCCTCCAAAGCGTTTCCCAGCGTGCGCGTGGATCAATTTGTCCGGTCATTGAGTCGCGAAATGCGAATTGCGCCCCCTAAACGAGCCATCATCCCGACTCTGGCCGATAGCGGTTAGTGATCGGCAGCCGCCAGTCCTTGCCGAAGGCGCGCGGAGTAATCTTCACCCCTGGTGGACTCTGCCGCCGCTTATATTCGCTGCGGTCGACCATGCGGATCACCTGCCGCACCGTCTCGGGATCATATCCGCGGGCTACGATCTCTGCCGGTCCACAGCCCTCCTCGACGTAAGCATGCAGAATCGGATCCAGTATAGCGTATTCGGGCAGCGAATCTGTGTCCTTCTGGTTGGGCCGCAGCTCCGCTGAAGGCGCCTTTTCCAAGACACGTCGGGGGATGATGTCGTAGCCGGCCAGTTCATTGCGGTAACGGCACAGCTCATAGACCAGCATCTTGGGCACGTCCTTGATGACAGCGAAGCCACCCGCCGTGTCCCCGTACAGGGTCGAGTACCCCACGCCGACCTCACTCTTGTTGCCAGTGGTCAGCACCAGCCAGCCGAATTTGTTGGACAACGCCATGAGCAGCGTTCCACGGATGCGCGGTTGGAGATTTTCTTCGGTGACGTCGGCCGGCAGACCGGCGAAGATGGGTGCCAGCACGTCCAGGAAGGACTGAAACGTGTCGTCGATGGGGATGGTCAGCAGCTGGAAGCCGAAATTACGAGCCAGCTGTTGAGCATCTTCCAGGCTGTGTGGCGAGGAGTAACGCGTTGGCATGGCCACACCGACCACGTTCTCCGGCCCTAAAGCATCTGTCGCGATCGCGGCGGTCAAGGAGCTGTCCACGCCGCCGGAGAGCCCCAAGACCACCTTGTGGAAGCCATTCTTGAGCACATAATCGCGCGTCCCAAGCACCAGAGCAGTGTAGACCTCGGCGGCCGGTTCGTAGAGCGGTGCGACCTGTGCGACGAGCGGTGCGCGTTCGGTGGGTGCCTGGATGGGCGGCAGCACCACACGCTCAAAGGGGAGTAAATCCGCATGGGCATGTTTACGCCGGCGCGGGTCGTACAGCCGCGAACGAAAGACCTGACGCATGTCCAGGTCTGCCACGACCATATCCTCGGCGAATTGTTTGCCACGGGCGAGCAGTTCGCCCTGTGGCCCACAGATCAGGCTGTGGCCGTCGAAGACCAGCTCATCCTGGCCCCCCACCAGGTTGCAATAGGCCAGGAAGGCGGTGTTATCCGCAGCGCGGGTGCGCAGCATGCGTTCGCGCGTCTGGCCACGTCCTCGATAGTAAGGCGAGGCAGAGATATTGATCAACAACTCAGCACCCCCTTCCAGTGCCTGCGCCTCTGGCGGGCCATCTGGATACCAGATGTCCTCGCAAACGCTAATGCCGATGGGAATGCCATTGCGCACGAAGATCAGACGCTGCCGTCCTGCCTCGAAGTAGCGCTCCTCGTCAAACACCCCGTAGTTGGGGAGATAGTGCTTGTAGTACACACCGGCGAGGCGGCCATCGTGCAGCACCGCGGCGGCATTGTGGAGATCGCCATCGGCATAGGCTGTGCCCACGATGACGGTCATACCACGACTGGCGGGCGCCAGGTCGAGCAAGGCGGTGTGCGCCGCCTCGATGAAATCCGGCTTGAGCAGCAAATCTTCCGGAGGATAGCCAGTCAGGCCCATTTCAGGAAAGACCACGATGTCGGCCCCAAGCCGACGTGCTTGCTCGATGCGTGCGGCAATCTTGGCACGGTTGCCCGGCAGGTCGCCGACGGTGGCATTGATCTGAGCCAGCACAATGCGTAATGTCTTCATAAGCGCTCCATCGGGTTTGCTTCAGGATCAACCCCCTTCTGCGCCAGCACCAACTCCCCGATGCGCGGCAGGGTCACAGCGACATCCGCGTGAATGACCACCTCGGCCAGCCCATCCAGCGGCGTCGGGGTGAGATTGACGATGACGAGATGCGCGCCGTGGGCGGTGGCATAGAGCGGCAGATCGGCCGCCGGTGACACTTCCAACGAGGAACCGACGACCAGCAACACATCGCAGCGTTCGACCCACTCCACAGCAGCGTTCCACACTCCTTCGGGCAGCATTTCGCCAAACAGGACCACATTGGGCTTGAAGACACCGCTGCACTCACAACGGGGGATCTCACCCGTCTCGAGGAAGGTCGGAATCATCGTATCAGTCGAGACGACGCGATGACAACGCAGACAGGTCGCTTGACGGATGTGGCCGTGTAGCTCGTACACACGCCGCGAGCCAGCGCGCTGGTGTAGTCCGTCGATGTTCTGGGTGATCACCGCGTCCAAGCATTGGTGCGCTTCGAGCTGTGCCAGGGTCACGTGCGCAGGATTGGGTTGTGCTTGCAGGATGGTGCGCACCAGCGGTCGGATCCAATTGTAGAAGACCTCAGGATGGCGCCGGAAGCCAGCCAATGAGGCGACGGCGAAAGAATCCACGCTTCCCCACAACCCGCTGCCGGGACTGCGGAAGTCGGGGATGCCGGAGGGCACACTGATCCCCGCGCCGCTGAGTGCCACAGCGCAGCGCGCCACGCGCAGTAGCACAGCAACCTGCTGCACCATAGCATATGCAGGCTCGGGGAAGGGATGGTCTTGACACATCTCAGCTATGGCTTGATTATCAGGTTGTGTCGACATTCTTTCATTATAACTGGATCAGCAAACTGAGAATGCAGCTCAAATCCTGAAGTGTTAACACAGCCTAGGGACGATATGCTTGACGCAGCAACTGAGCTTCCTCCCGCAGCCGTGTCAGTACGTCGGCTGCGTCGGACAGGTCTCCACGGCGTCCGAGCTGTTCCAGCTGGAAGGCGCATTGCCTGAAACGCTCGGCGCCCAAACTGGCCGAAGCACCTTTAAGAGTATGGGCGGTCTGTTCCACCCCGCGTGCATCCCCCCGTTCGATCGCCTCAGCAAGGTGGGTGATCCCCGTCTCAATCTGATCGAGCAACATATCCATCAGCTCGGCCAGAAGCGTCTCATCTCCGTCCAGGCGCTTAAGTGCTGTCGCACGATCCCAGATCGGCGCTGTCGTATCGCCCGTATCTGTGTGATTTTGTGCCATCTTGTGTCTTCCTCTCTCGCAGGTGGAGGCCCATCTTTACGAGAAACATGCATGCCTGTCGAGCCATTCGAGGAACACGCGCACCACCTCCGGGTCGAAATGCGTGCCCGTCTGTCCTTTGATCAGGGTGTAAGCCTGTTCCCACGATAAAGCTGCGCGATAGGGGCGATCGGAGCGCAAAGCATCCCAGACGTCCACAACGGCGAAGATGCGCGCTGCGAGTGGGATCTCCTCACCTTTTAGACCGCGCGGGTAGCCTGTGCCATCCCAACGTTCATGATGACAATAGGGGATGTCCAAGGCGGGCCGCAGGAAAGCAAAACGGGAGAGCAGCTCGTAGGCGTACTCCGGGTGCTTGCGCATAATGCGCTGTTCCTCTTCGGTCAGCGGGCCAGGCTTGAGCAAGATGGAGTCGGGGATCGCGATCTTGCCGATATCGTGCAACAACGCCCCGCGGCGTACGTGGGTCAGCGCTGGTTCTTCAATGCCCATCAGTCTGGCCAACGCGACGGTTATGTTGGCGACGCGCTGCGTATGTCCTTCTGTCTCGTGATCGCGCAGATCCAGCGTACGCACCCAGCTTTCCAGCGTAGCATCGTAGGCAGCGATCAGCTCCTGGTGCGCTTGCTGCAGATCGCGGAACAGCTGAGCGTTATCCAGCGCCATAGCCGCCTGGCTGGCCAGCGTGTCCAGAAAATGCAGGTACTCTGGGTCGACCTTCCAGCTATGGTGGGTGAACAGCTCGAGAACGCCACGCAGCTGATCCCGGGCTAACAACGGTATGCCATAGTAGGCAATCGGCCTGTCATAGATGAGACCTTGCGGTGCATGGAACCATTCGGAGGGCGAGCGAACCATTGTGACGATCTGTCTCTCGAGCGCGGCCCGACCTGGGTAACCCTCACCCAGGTGCAATACTGAACGCTCAGCAGGCGGGACAGCAAATCCACGGCCCGCCATATGCCGCAGCTTTTGGGCATCCGATTCGTAGAGCCATATATTGACCGCAACGGCTTCCAATTGTGAAACAGCCTGGTCGAGAAGTGTCTGAATAATGCTCTCTACTTCAATGGTGGTAATCAGCTTGGTTTCGAAATTATGAATCACACGCAAGCGTTGCAGCTGACGTTGTGCCTCATCTTGAGCTAACTTGAAAGCCGTGACATCGCGCGAGATCACCACGGCGTGGGTGACTTTTCCTGCAGTGTCGCGATAGGGATAATACACCACATCCATATAGCGCATGCCGAGAGTGGAAAATTCAAACCATCCCTGATAGTTGGTCTCCTGACCAGAGAAACATTGATCGAGGTAGGGCTTGACGTGGAGATTGAATCGCTCTTCCCCCCACACTTCGGAGACCTTTTTGCCAATTATTTCCTCGGGGCGCCGGCAATGCGCCGCACAATAAGCTCGATTGGCTGCTTCGTAGCGATAGTCGGCGTTGATCAAGGTGAGGAAGTCCCGTAATGTATTAGCGATAAACTCATAGCGGCGCCACATCTCCTCGGGTGAGCTCGAGGGTGTGCTGGGTAGGGATGGAGAGCAAGGGGTATTGGGGACAGTCACCATTACATCACATCATGCCTGTACGCGGATATCAGCCGCCGAAAGTATATGGAGCCCAGCACGACCTCCATACCGCCTGGGCTCCATCGCGTCCTGCGACGCATCGCAGCCATTTTAAAAGGGCAACCCGCAGAGCACACGCAACATCGTGCGCGGTATATGCTATTTCCAATGGGCGGTACAAGACTCGAACTTGTGACCTCATGCATGTCAAGCATGCGCTCTAACCAACTGAGCTAACCGCCCGTTTAACTGTACTTCTATTATATACTGATGTTAGCCCAAAATGCAAGTCCTCCTGAAAAATTTCAGGGCTTTT
>JANXAX010000004.1 GCA_025062175.1 Anaerolineae bacterium
AGCGCAAAGACTCCCAGACGTATGTGCGCAGCAAAAAGAAGGCGTGCGCCGAAGTGGGGATCACTTCGTTTGGATACGATCTGCCGGAAAACATCAGCCAGGCCGAGCTGCTCCAAATCGTGCGCGAGCTGAACGCCAATCCGGAGGTGCATGGCATCCTGGTGCAGTTGCCCCTGCCCGCACATATCGATGAAGAGGAAATCCTGGGTGCTATTAGCATTGAGAAGGATGTGGACGGTTTCCATCCACTCAACATCGGTCGTCTTTCGATGAAGCGTCGCGAGCCACTGTTCGTCCCGTGCACGCCGCGTGGTTGTATTGAGTTGCTGGACCGTATGCACATCCCCATCGAGGGCAAAGAAGCGGTGGTGTTAGGGCGCAGTAATATTGTGGGGTTGCCTGTGGCGATGTTGCTCTTGCACCGCAACGCGACAGTGACGATCTGTCACTCGCGCACGCGCGATCTGCCCAATATAGTCCGCCGTGCGGACATCTTGGTCGCGGCGGTCGGGCGCCCGGAGATGGTGCGCGGCGACTGGGTGAAACCTGGTGCCACGGTGATCGACGTAGGTATCAACGCAGTGCCCGACCCCAACAAACCCGGAGGCCACCGCCTGGTCGGCGATGTGGCGTTCGATGAGGTAAAGGAGGTGGCAGGCGCCATCACACCGGTGCCAGGCGGGGTAGGACCGATGACCATCGCGATGCTATTGCGCAACACGGTAGACAGCGCCAAACGCTTCTACGGCATCCAGTGACAGATCGAGCGCAGACGAGGACAGAGGTTCAGTATATTAGTATAGGGGTCACTCGGTTAGATCAATCGGTTGGATTAAGTGAAGAATAGCCATGGCAAGCCGCGTGAGTCTTGTTAGGGGAGAGGAGCGACGTCAGAACATCCTGGCGGCGTTGGATGCTATCGCAGCAGATGTCGAACCCCTGCTGCAAGTGGATGCGATTCTGGTCAAGCCCAACCTGGTCTGTGCCGATAATCCGCTGGCAGTGACCCACGTGGATGCGGTGCGGGCGGTGCTGGATTGGCTGCGCCAGCGTACCGATGTGCCCATCCTGGTCGCGGATGGCACGGCACTCAGCAGCACCTGGGAGGCTTTCCAACGCAACGGGTATCAGACCCTTCCGAAGGAATACCGCGCCGTCCGGCTGGTGGACCTCAACACCGATGAACCGGTCACTCTGAGCGCCTTCGACTGGCGATTGCGGCCACGACCGCTTGAAGCGAGCCGCATCGCGGTGCAAAGCAGGCTGCGCATCTCGCTGGCGATACCGAAGACGCACGATGTAGTATTGGTCACATTGGGTTTGAAGAACATGATCATGGGCAGCTTGATCAGCCGGCTCGCCTCGACCGACCACCACGCCGGCACACCGCGCGCGAGCTGGACTGGCCAGATCATCCACGCCGCCGAAAGGATGTACCTGGCATTGCCGGCGGTGATCCGCAACAGTCCCTTCATCGCACAGATGAAGGAGCTGTTCTTCGGCAACGTGGGACGCTCCAGCAAGGCTGCGGTGCATCAGGGCTTTCCGGTGATCCATCTCAACCTCTTCACGCTGGCAAAGCACCTGTATCCACATCTCACCGTCCTGGATGGCTTTGAAGCCATGGAGGGCAACGGTCCGAGCGATGGCGAAGCGGTGCCGTGGCGCATCGCGCTGGCGAGCACGGATTGGCTGGCTGCCGACGTCACTGCGGCACGGCTGATGGGTTTTGCACTGGAAGAGGTAGGTTACCTGTGGTACTGCGCGCAGGCAGGCTATGGCGCCTGGAGGGAGTCGGATGTCACACTGGTGGGCAACGTGTCGCCGGAGCAGGTGTACCGACGCTTTAAGCGCCACGCACTGGGCGACGTGCAGAATCGCTGGCATTCGCCGGCGGTGCAGCGCCAAGTGGAACTCAGCCTGGCCATGCTGCGCTGAGCGGTTCACAAGAGTGGGAATAGGTATCATAAGCATAAAGCATCATAAAGCAGGGTTTGACACTGCTGAGAGATGTGTTCATTCTCATGACGAAGCAAGGATTTAATCGAGTCGCGCGTATAGCGCGTATGGGCGATCTGGTGATCGTCCGTACAAAGTGGCGTCAAATCTTCCCTGGCAGTCGCGGCTCGAAAACGGCTGCCACTTCGGGCCGCTGCCATTCGCCCGAAACTTGAAATACATCCCTGCCAAGGGATGTTCTTGCGCTACAATGGGCAGGATGAGGTGCTATGGGAGGTGATACGATCGCAATGAGCGAAGGAAGGACTAACGCGATAGAGGGTGCTCCGCCCTCGAACTTTATTAAGGAGATTATCGAGGAGGACCTGCGCACCAACCGCTTTGGTGGGCGGGTGCACACCCGTTTCCCGCCCGAGCCAAACGGCTATCTACACATCGGCCATGCCAAGTCCATCTGCCTAAACTTCGGACTGGCAGAGGAGTACGGGGGGTTGTGCAATTTGCGTTTTGACGACACCAACCCCACCAAAGAGGACATCGAGTATGTAGAGTCGATCATCGAGGATGTGCGCTGGTTGGGCTTCGATTGGGGAGACCGGCTGTTCTATGCCTCGGATTATTTCGAGCAACTATATGAATATGCCGAACAGCTGATCAAGCTGGGCAAGGCCTATGTGTGCGATCTGTCACCAGACGAGATCCGTGAGTATCGTGGGACGTTGACTGAGCCGGGACGAGAGAGTCCGTACCGCAACCGCTCGGTGGAGGAGAACCTGGACCTTTTCCGCCGAATGCGCGCCGGCGAGTTTCCAGACGGTGCGCGCACCTTGCGCGCCAAGATCGACATGGCCTCGCCCAACTTGAACATGCGCGACCCGGTCATTTACCGCATCCGCCACGCCGAGCACCATCGCACTGGTAACAAGTGGTGCATCTATCCGATGTACGACTTTGCCCATTGTCTGTCTGACTCGATCGAGGGTATCACCCATTCGATCTGCACGCTAGAGTTCGAGGATCATCGTCCGCTGTACGACTGGTTCCTAGATGTGTTGGGCGTCTATCATCCACGCCAGATCGAATTCGCGCGCCTGAATCTCACTTATACGGTGTTGAGCAAGCGCAAGCTGTTGACCCTGGTCGAGCGCGGTTATGTGCGCGGCTGGGATGACCCGCGGATGCCCACCCTCTCGGGCTTGCGGCGGCGCGGCTACACGCCCGAAGCGATTCGCAACTTTGCCGAACGCATCGGCGTCGCCAAGACGAACAGCGTGGTGGACATCGCCCTGTTAGAGCACTGTGTGCGAGAGGACCTGAACAAACGGGCACCGCGCGTGATGGCCGTCCTGCGCCCGCTGAAAGTGGTGCTGCTGAACTATCCCGAAGGGCAGGTGGAAGAGGTCGAGGCGATCAATAACCCGGAGGATCCCAGCATGGGCACGCGCAAAGTGCCTTTCTCGCGTGTGCTCTACATCGAGCGCGATGACTTCCGTGAGGAGCCGCCCCCACAGTTCTACCGCTTGGCGCCAGGTCGTGAGGTGCGCCTGCGATATGCTTACTTCATCAAATGTGTGGACGTGATCAAGGACCCGCGGACTGGTGAGGTGGTCGAGCTGCACTGCACTTATGACCCGGAGACGCGCGGCGGCAATGCCCCGGACGGGCGCAAGGTCAAAGCCACCTTGCACTGGGTGTCGGCGGCACACGCGATCGAGGCCGAAGTGCGCTTGTATGACTATCTTTTTACCAAACCAGATCCGAGCGACGTGGAAGAAGGCCAGGATTTCACCGCGAACATCAACCCCAATTCGCTGGAAGTGTTGCCTTCCTGCTGGGTGGAGCCAAGCTTGAAGGGGGCTCCGATCGGCAGCCGCTACCAGTTCGAGCGCTTGGGGTATTTCTGTGTGGACCCGGATTCGGCGAACGGCAAACTGGTGTTCAACCGCACGGTGACGTTGCGCGACACATGGGCCAAGATCGAGAAAGCCCAGCGAGCGAACCAGGATTCGTAGGGACAGCTATGGACTCGACCGAGACAGTGCGTGTGCGCTTTGCCCCCAGCCCTACCGGTTTGCTCCACGTGGGCGGGCTGCGCACAGCGCTCTTCAACTGGCTTTTTGCACGCCACTGTGGCGGTCGCTTCATCTTGCGCATCGAAGACACCGATCGCAA
Organism: Anaerolineae bacterium; assembly: GCA_025062175.1. Taxonomy (GTDB): domain Bacteria; phylum Chloroflexota; class Anaerolineae; order 4572-78; family NAK82; genus NAK82. Next base: position 4,132 of record JANXAX010000004.1, read on the forward strand.
GCGCTATGACCCGCGCGCCCTGCCCGACCTGCTGGAAAGTCTGCGCTGGTTAGGTCTGGACTGGGACGAAGGCCCTGAAGTAGGCGGCCCATATGGCCCCTACTTTCAGTCTCAGCGCCTGCCGCTTTATCAGCAGTATGCCCGTCAGTTAATTGAGAACGGCGCGGCCTACTACTGCTTCTGTAGTCCCGAACGGCAGGGGAACGAGGATCCCACCCGGATGACTCGTCGCGGCGCGGCGACGGGTTATGACCGACGGTGCCGCTGGATTGACCCGCGTCTGGCAGCCGAGCGCGTGGCGGCCGGCGAGCCGGCGGTCATCCGCCTCAAAATGCCCCTGGAAGGGACAACCACTTTCCACGATCTGATCCGCGGCGACATCACAGTAGAAAACAGCACCCAAGATGACGTCGTCCTGCTTAAAAGCGATGGCTATCCCACCTACCATCTCGCCAATGTGGTGGACGACCATCTGATGCGTATCACGCATATTCTGCGGGCGGATGAATGGATCGCTTCGGCGCCACGTCATGTACAGCTATATCGCGCTTTCGGCTGGCCGATGCCGGCAATTGCACACTTGCCGGTGGTGCTCGATCCGAGCGGCAAGGGCAAGATGAGCAAGCGCAAGAAGATCGCACCGGATGGCCGTGCGCTGCCAGTCCATGTGCGCGACTTCCGCGAAGCGGGTTACTTGCCCGAGGCGATGTTCAACTATCTGGCGCTGATCGGCTGGCGCTATGATGCGCACACCGAGTTTATGAGCCGAGAGGAGATCATCGAGCGCTTCACCATCGAGCGCATCAATCCCACCGCCGCGGCTTTTGATTACCAGAAGCTGGATTACTTCAACGGTGTGTACATCCGCAAGCTAAGTGTGGATGACCTGACCGAGCGGCTGATGCCATTCATCCAGCGGGCGGGCTGGCACGTCGAGCGCGAAACGCTGCGTCGCATTGTGCCGCTGATCCAGGAACGCATGGAACGCCTCGACCAGGTGACCAGCCTGGTGGATTTTTTCTTCGTGGAAGAGCTGCCCGACTATGATGCACAGTTGTTAGTGCCTAAGCAGGCGGACGTGGCGGCGACGCGCGGCTGGTTACAAAGCGCGCGTGAAGTGCTGGCCCGGGTGGAGCCCTTCACCCACGATGCCATCGAACAAGCATTGCGGGCACTCGCCGCGCAGCTGGAGGTGAAGACCGGGCAGCTGTTTCAGCCGGTGCGGGTGGCGGTATGTGGACGGCTAGTCGCGCCGCCTTTGTTTGGCACGCTAGAGGTGCTGGGACGCGAACGGGTTCTGCAGCGCCTGGACCGCGCGCTGGCGAAGCTGGCTGTGCTGGAGAAGCTGAGCGTTTGATTGCTCATATCTGCGAACAGCGAGGCCTACCTCTCCGACTTCCCGGAAGAGATCATTGGGTCGTTGATCTCTGACGAAAGCTTGTGACCCCGACTTTGCACTCTTCATCCCGAAGATCTATGAGGGGTTGATCTTGTACATAGTAGTGACTCCACCTTACTTTGATAAATTAAATCATATTTTTGAACTTCTTTCAAGTCCTTGACACTTGCATGCTTTTGTGATATAAAATAAGCAATACTAAAAGGAAAGGGGGTGACGTCGGAAGAGCTGCGGCCCACTTTTTTGTTGAAGGTGTTTCAAAGCCTCGCTCAAGCTGCCATCAGAAGAACAGGGTTTGCAGGTTAAGTATTGGATCCAAAATCTTTTGTTCCCCACTACGGAAGGAGGAGCAAGATGAGAAAGCTAAACCTGCTGCTAGCGTGCCTGTTGATAACGATGTTGGTAGCTTTAACAACTGGAATTGCACAAGCTCAAACTCCGGAGCAGCCGTGGAAAGGAAAGACCGTCACAGTATTGGTGATCGCCGAAGGTCCTAAGGCAGGTATCTCTGGCCCCTTCTATCATTTTCGTGAAGAGTGGGAGAACTTGACCGGGGCCAAGCTGGAAATTGCCGAATTCCCCTTCGGCGAGCTGCATGAGAAGATCTTCACCGATCTCACCACGGGAGCAGGTAAGTACGATATCTTTGTGATTGGCACGTGGGAATATGGCGACCTTGTCGCGGGTGATTGGATTGTGCCAATCGATCAGTTTTATGGCGATCCCCGCTTCCCGGAATGGCCTAAGGACCTGGCTCCCTCGGTCGAGCTCCTTTATACCTGGGGCGGTACATGGTACGGCGTCCCCAATGACTCCGATGGTCAGATCTTGTATTACCGGAAGGACATTCTGACCGATCCGAAGTGGCAGGCCGAATTCAAGAAGGAGAAAGGTTACGATTTGCCGGTTCCTCCGGAGACGTGGGACCAGCTGTACGATATCACTTCGTTCTTCAACGGCAAAGATTGGGATGGGGATGGCGAAGCTGACAGCGGCATCTCAATGCACTTGAAGGTCGGCGGCCAAGGGATGTTCCACTTCATGTCCCTCTCAGCACCTTTCGTGGTCTTGCCAGGGGATAAAGTGGATAACGTCCACAACACTTATTGGTTTGATTTCGAGACGATGGAGCCGCTCATCAACAGTCCTGGCCATGTCCGGGCGCTGGAGTTCCTGCAGAAGCTGGCGAAGACAGGTCCGGATGCCCAGTTGGGCTGGACGTTAGGAGAGGCTTGGGATTACTTCCTGCGTGGCAAAGCCATCGCCACCTTCAGCTGGGGTGATGTCGGCTCGTTGGCTCAGGACCCCGAGCGCTCTAAGATCAAAGGCAAACTGGGTTGTTCTATTCTGCCCGGCGTTTATGAAGTCTATGACCGAAGTGTCAAGGACTTCGTCAAACTGGAGAAACCGAACGTCGTGGGCAACACCACCGGCGGGACCTGGCATGGGGTCATTTCCAAGCTCTCCAAGAACCCCGACCTGGCCTATCACCTGTTGTCCTTCCACGCCACGGTGGAGAAGTCCCGCTACTATGCCTATCACGGCTGGGAAGGAGTGGATATCGGGCGTAAGAACCAGTTTATTGAGCCCTATGGCACCAATACGATCGAAGGCTTCCTAGAGGCCGGTTGGGACAAGAATGACATCCTCGAGTACAACAAGGCCTACTATGACAACTTCTATGCCAAGACCATCCTGCCGTATCTGCGCATCCCGGGCGCGTTCGAATACTGGACCTCACTGGACCAGCATCTCTCCGAGGCGATGACCGGTGCGCTCTCAGCCCAGGAGGCGCTGGATCGGGTGGCGGAGGACTATCGCAACATCACTGAACGCCTCGGGGTGGAGGATCAACTCCGCTACTACCGCGAGTCGATGGGATACGCTGGACAATGAACTGAGAAGAGGGTAAAAAGGGGAAGCGGCTTCCACAGCCTGCTTCCCCTTTTACGTTATATGTCGCTGTCTAGGAGGACATCGGGATCTCTTATGAAAATCGACCTTGGTGGAAGGAATGCGAAGTTTGTTTTTCTGCTCCCTGCTGTAATTTGGACGCTCTTTTTCACGGTTTTCCCTCTCCTATACTCTCTTCGATTAAGTTTCTTTCGCTACGTGCTTGGCAAGCCGGAGCAATTCATCGGCTTCGAGAATTTCCTGAGAGCGTTCGGAGACTACAAGGTTGCGAATGCTGTCAAAGTCACCCTGATTTTTATTAGTATTGCTATTCCCGCCGAGCTACTCCTCGGCATGGCGCTTGCCTTATTGTTCAATCAGAAAATCCCGGGGCGTCGTTTTTTCAGAACTCTGCTGACCATGCCATTGTTTTTCACTCCAGTGGCTATCGGCTTGCTGGGGCTGACCATCTTCTATGAGGAAGGGGGGCCAATCAATAGCTTCCTTGGCTTAGTGGGCCTGAAAGTTCCCTGGCTATCTCATCCGACATGGGCAATGGCGGCCATCTTGCTGGTGGAAATCTGGCAATGGACCCCTTTTGTCTTCCTCGTCCTTTTGGCCGGTTTGCAAGGGTTGCCAGAAGAGGTGTATGAATCCGCCTGGTTGGAGACCTCTTCCGGTTGGCAGGTCTTTAGATGGATCACCCTCCCCATGCTGCAGCCGGTGATCATTATCGTATTCTTGCTGCGCCTCATCGAGGCAGTCAAGATCTTCGATATTGCCTACAGCCTAACCGCTGGTGGGCCTGGCACATCGACACAAGTTTACTCCTTGTTCGTTTATCGGTCCGCGATGAAGTTCTTCGATTTCGGCTATGCCTCCAGCCTGGCTTACTTGCTGTTGGTCGCTATAAGTCTTGTTATCGCTTTCTTCTTCAGACGGATGAGAGAGATTTACGAGTAGGAGAAGAATATGGTGCAGAGGCACAGCTTTGCGAAAAAAGTCCAGATGATCATCGTACTGACACTGGTTGCGATTTGGGCTGCTTTTCCGATTTATTGGGCGATTATGGTGTCGATCAAACCACGAGCGGAGACTTTCAGTGTCACCTATTTATCCATCCCCTTTATTCAATTCCAGCCAACGCTTCAGAACTGGATCGAGGATCTTCAAAACGAAGAAATCAGACGAGCGGCCTTCAACAGCCTGGTAGTTTCAACCACCAGCTCGCTCCTGGCACTTTTCCTGGGGAGTCTGGCTGGGTATGCGCTCGCTCGCTTTAGGTTCTACCGCATTAAGAATCGGGACATCACTGTTTGGTTCCTCTCTCAGCGTATTCTCCCTCCTGTGGTGGTTGTCATCCCCTTTTTTCTCATTATGAAGACGTTGAATCTCTTGGACACTCAACTAGCCCTCATCCTGGTTTATACCACCTTCAACTTGCCCTTTGCAGTGGTGATTATGCGTCAAATGTTCAAGGAGATTCCGGAAGAAATAGAAGAAGCGGCACTCGTAGACGGGTGTTCCCACTTCGACACTTTTCTACGCGTCGCGCTTCCGTTGTCCGCACCCGCTCTGGCTGCGACCTTCATTCTATGTATGGCTTTTGCCTGGAATGAGCTGCTTTTTGCCCTAATCCTATCCCAGAAAGAAGCTGTCACCCTTCCCGTTTTCATCGCCGGCTCGCAACAGTCGCGAGGTGTCTTTTTCTGGTTCGCAGCGACGCGTTCGCTCATGGCCGCCTTGCCTCCCACAATCTTAGCCCTTCTCGTCCAACCGTTTATCGTGAGAGGTCTGACGTTTGGGGCTGTCAAAGGATAACGACACATAAGCAAGGCACATTTCTCAGGGGGAAGGGAACACCGACCGAGCATGGGGCAGGCACAAGGCCTGCCCCTAACCGCCGAGAATGGCTACCTCCCCGGGGAGAAACACTTTCAGGGTTAGGTTCTTCATCCAACCTATCCGGACTACGGATGTCCATCTGTGCGATGGGAGCCATCACAGAGAGGTTTGTTTTTCGACTTGCCACAGCAACACAGTGTCACCCGGTTGCGCGTCTCCAACATGTGACCATCGGAGCGCTCAATCGGGATGTAACCCGTCACCCATAGGGGCCCCTGGATCGGCCCTTCAGAGGTTATCTCGGTGGTCACCGCAATTTGCTGCGGTAAATCCGGCTCGATATCCGGTTCCCCTGCGGCGATAGCATAGGTGAAGGAGCCAGAGGGACAGCGTTCTACCATGGCAATAACCAGCGAGCGCACGTGGGTGTCGTCAGTGTGGGGTACCATCTGTTCCACAGTGCTGGAGCGCGTGCCGCAGAAGCCGGCTTCGGAGCAGATGGAATAATCGCGCCGAACGATAATATTCGTGCCAACGAAAACTTTCTGGCGCTCAGCCGTGGGGCGTAGGTCGGCGGTTTCGCTGCCGTCGAAGGGTTCGAAGAGATGGGTCATATCGCAGAATGGCTTGTTCGCGGAGCGCCCGCAACGGCACAGCGTATAGGTGCCTTTGGTTTCGATGTCGCCTTCCTTCTGCCAGGTCAAGGGTTCTCCATATTCCGAGACCACCTGTCGCTTGCGCACTAACGGCACATTGCCGTAGACGTGGTAAGGGCCGTCCTTTTCGATCACAATGCGCGGAACGTTGGATGTCTGAAGTGATGGATTCTCTGCCACTGTTCGTTCTCTTAACCTCCTATCCCGAATCGCATCCTATGCCCTAAAACTTTCTTTTTAAACCTTATTTAGCATCAATAGTCCCTATACGCCAAATTGGGGGATGCCGCTACAAGGCGCTGGCACAGACGCGCCAGCAGCCAGTGCGTCGGAATAAGCAACCATAAATTAGGTACATAATAGAAGACCGTCGCCGTGGTGACCAGCAAGCTGGCCTCGACCAGGGAGCGTTCGGAGCTCAGGCGTCGCCACGGCTGTCCCGCCAACCACGCACACAGGCCCCACTCTGTCAGCACCAACGCAACACCTCCGACTACGCCCAGATAAAGGTCGTCGCTCAGCCACCAGATACCGGCACGGTAGAAACCCCAGTGCACAGCGGCATACACCACCGTCACCAGCGCGGTGAGATCACCGAGGCTACTCGACATATCGGGAGGTGGCAAATTGCTCTGCGTAGCATGCCGCGCATAACGATAGAGCCTCCAGACAGCGGCCAACAATCCGGCCATCACGATAGTCAAGCCAGCCCATTGCCCCAGGTGGGGTAACCAGGAATGCAGCACCCATGCGATGGCGATGCGCAGCGGCTCCGCCAACCCGCTCGCGGTGGATAGCTCGGTAGCGTGCGGCAATTGTTCCAATCCCACCAAACCCAGATAGCGGGCAGGTAACGCGCCCAGCAACAGAGCAATATAAGGAAAACCTATGTAATAGCTAAAGCGCAGAAGTAGGAAACCGAAATGGGTCCATACGTGGTGCTGGGGCACGTTCGCTTGGATAAAGAGGGCAACTCTTTCCGCCGCCAATCGCAAGAGCATCGAAGCGACCAGATAAGCGACGGTCTGCCAAGGAGCATCCATCTTTTGTCGAGGGGTTAACCTACTGCGCTCCAGCGATGTAGTGGAATCTCAAGCCGCACACAGGTGCCGGCTCCAGGTTGTGACTCGACCGAGAAATGCCCTCCCAGATATTCAGCGCGATCTTCCATGTTGAGTAACCCCATATGTCCCGCTTCGCGCTGGAGACGCGCCGCCTTGGCATCGAAACCGACACCGTCATCTTGGATTTCCACGCGTAGCAAGTGATCCTCGACTCGCAGGCGAATTAGCACATTGCGCGCCTTCGCATGCTTCTTTACGTTGCTGATTGCCTCTTCCACAATAGAGAAGATAACACCCTCGGCCTCTTTTTCCAGCTGTCCGCGATAACCTTGGGCATCCACGCGCACGTTCAACCCGTCTGTCTGGCGCAGACGTTCGGCATATTGGCGCAACGCTGCTACCAAACCGCGCGTCTCCAGGATAACCGGTCGCAGGGTGAACAGCATCATACGAATCTCTTGGGTGGTTTTGCGCGCCAGCTCTTCGATTTGGGCTACTTCCTCCACCACTTTGTCCAGAGCTTGCTGTTTCTCGATCATCATGCGTACATAGTTGAGCCGCATCGCAATGGCCGAGATGGACTGTGTGGGGCCATCGTGTAGCTCACGGGCGAGCTTGTGGCGCGCTTCTGACTCCTTTTCCAAGATGCGCCGCTGTTCTAACTGCAAGTTTTGGTACAGCTGTGCGTTCTTGAGCGCTAAAGAGGCCTGATGACAGAAGGTGGAAAGCAACTCGGCATGTTCCGCGTTGAAAAAGTCAGAGATGGAGCTGCCGAGCACCACCACTCCAAATGTGTCGAGGCCAGCGCGCAATGGCACACACAACACTGATTTGATCTCGCGCATGCACAGCAACTGGCTGAAAACCGGATCATTGCTCACGTCTCCAGTGATGCGCGGTTCAGCATCATACACCACTTGGGCGATCAGATCGCTCTTTCCAGAAACCAGCTGACTTTCGTCCATGCGGGGGATGTTACGGCCGGCATACACGCGCAGCTGTTCGAAGTTCCCCTCTTGCTCAAACAACATCACAAGGCCTACCAGTGAAGGGTTGATCTCATCGGACTCGCTGATCGCGATCATGCTGAGTTCTAACATCGTACGCAATACACGGTCGTAGCTCAGCGTTGCACTGAGGGTGGTTGCCATCTGGCGCACGACAGTGGCATGGCGATAGGCACGCTGCAGCTGTTCCAGCTCTTTAGAAGGTGCGCCGATAAGCGGGATGTTGCCTCTCCTGATACCCGTTTCACTCCCCGAACGGAGAAGACCCGCCACGCCCGCCGCGACCCCCAACAAGGCAACGTGGCTGATCAGCGTATAGATATCGGCTAAGCTGGTGAGATGTTGGCGGATAGCGGCACTACCAACATAAACGAGTGCCATCGGCACAGCAGCGGAAAGACCGCCCACGACTCCCAGGCCCAATGCCGCATACAGCACCGGAAAGATCGCAACCGGCAAGAGGGGGTTCGCCTGGCTGCCCGCGATCAGGATGATCAATCCAGCAACACCGAGGTCCACCACGACGCCCACCAGGCGCATCCAAAATTGATAAAAGCGCAAGTATAGCGCAGCGCTCTGGAGCACATTGTGGAAGGCAGCCAACCCTATAATCAGATACACGTAGAAAAAGGTCTCCGGGTCTGCCTCCGGATTGAGCCAGACCAATGCGAGGGTCATCGCCAGCCACGGCCAGCGCAAATAGGCGATCAGCCAATCCACGGGGACTGCAACCCATGGCGTTGCAATAACCTCTTTGCTTGAAGCGAGAGGTGTAACAACGGGGCTTTGTGTGGTCACGGGTCGGACACCTCTTGTCCCCTTGTCGGCGGACCAGCACGCATTGCGAGCCAAACATTACGTCCTTGCCACCAAACTATCACAAGCCCAGCAGAAATGCAAACAAAGCTGCATCACAGCAATACAATGGCGACGCCGATCAGCGTGATCGCAGCACCGATGAGCGCGTTGAGGCTGGGCGCTTGACCTAATATCAGCATGCCCAACAGCATGCCGCCGGTCACTTCCTGGGTAGCGATGAGATTGACATAGGTGGCATGGGTGTGGCGGATGGCGGCATTGTACAGCGTATGACCGATCCCCAGCGGCACTACACCTGATAAAAAGAGGGCGAGCATTTGGCGCAGGCCGTAGCCGGACGATGTCCAGGTGAGCAACGCCCCCGGCAACATCCACATGCTGGCCATGCCATAGGTGGCGAAAGCATACGTCAGCAAAGGGTACGTGGTGCGCTGGGAACGTCCCATAACTGAATAGATGCCAAACGTAATGGCTGAGAGAAGCGCCAAGCCATCCCCAATCAGCATCGTGCCGTCCAGCGCCGGTTGGAAGCCGACCAACACCGCGATGCCGGCTAACACGACGAGGATACCCAGATATTTGCGTGGCGCGACCGGTTCTTTCAGATAGAGCGCCGAGAACAGGGTGACGAATATGGGGGAGGTGTAGGTGATGGTCAGCGCGTGGGCAATTGAGGTGAAGTTGAGCGCAGCGATATATCCCAAGAAGTGCACCGCAGTGACCAAACCGAAGCCGAGGAACCTGACAGGATCTGCATAGTTGTAGCGTGGCAGACTGCCCTGCATCAGGGCGATACCCAGCACCGAAAGCGCACCCACCATCATGCGCCAGAAGGTCTTCTCGTAGGGGGAAAGAGGGTCAGCCCAGAGCATCAAGACCGGGCTAGTGGAGAAGAAGCACACCGCGATAACCGCCAGCCACAAGCCACGTCGTGCGCTGGGTTGCATCGCCGTCGCCTATGCTCTCAGCGCAGCGAGGACCGCCTGCTCCATTGCGCGCGTATCAACTGGCTGTTGCCCAGGAGGAGCGATATCCGGCGTGAAAACCCCCTGTGCTAGCACCTCCTCGACGGCGCGCTCGACTACGTCAGCCAGGTCGCGGCGCTGCCACACATAGCGCAACAAGAGCGCCACGCTTAAGATGGCGCCCAGCGGGTTGGCGATTCCCCGACCGGCAATGTCCGGCGCCGCGCCGTGTACCGGCTCGGCAATAGCACAGCCTGCGCCCAGGCTGAGCGAGGGCGCCATCCCCAGTCCACCCGCCAGCGCTGCAGCCAGGTCGGACAAGATGTCGCCGTACAGGTTGGGGGTCAACAGCACATCATAACGTCCCGGTTGCCGCACCAGATGGTACGCCACCGAATCGACCAGCGCCTCGTCGGTTTGCACTTCGGGGAACTCGCGGGCCACTGCTAGACAGGTCTCACGCCACAGTCCGTCACTGACACGCAGGATGTTCGCCTTGTGCACAATGGTGAGGTGGCCTTTTCGCTGCATTGCAAGCTGGAACGCCACGCGCGCTACTCGTTCAGAGCCATGTCGGCTGATGATGCGCTCTGCAATAGCCGTCTCGCCCTCACGGCGTTCACGCCCCACATACAGACACTCGGTGTTCTCGCGCACGATCAAGAGATCGATATCGCGACGTGCGTCGTACACTGGCCAGCAGCGCGATGGTCGCAGATTGGCGAAGACATCCAGCTCTCGCCGCAACGCGACGATAGGGCTGCGATACCCTGGCACAGGATGCGCAGGCGAGGCGACCGCTCCGAAGAGTACCACACCGGTCTGGCGTGCTGCCGCCAGCGTCTCTTCCGGCAGGGCATTGCCGGTGCGCTGGAAGGTTTCCCAACCCGCTTCGGCGTAGCGGAGCTGCACCTGTGGCATCACCGCCCGTAGCACAGCAACGGCTGCTGGGATCACCTCTTGGCCGACGCCATCGCCAGGGATAACGCACAGCTGCGTTTCCTGGATCGTCATAAGCGCTCCGTGGCGAGCTGCTGTTTCAGATAGGGAATGAGTCCTCCCTCGGCCAGGATGCGCTGTACCGAGGGAGGAAAAGGAGGAAAGGGGAACACACCCGCCGCACTGCGGATCTCGGCCGCTGCCAGGTCCACCTCGGCCCATTCACCGTGTTCCAGGGCGGCCGCAGCGGCGGGGCAGATAATAGCTGGCAGACCGTTGTTGATTGCATTGCGATAGAAGAGGCGAGCGAAAGAAACGGCGACGATGGCGCCTACGCCGGCGGCCTTCAGGCAGAGGACCGCCTGTTCGCGCGAGCTACCACACCCCCAGTTGCGTCCGGCCACGATGATGTCGCCGGGCTGTACGGCGGTGGCAAAGGTGGGGTCCAGGTCTTCGAGCGCGTGCGCCGCCATCTCCGCCGGCTCGGTGAGCGTGTAGGTGTACTTGCCCGGAAAGATGACATCGGTGTTGACGTTGTCGCCGTACTTCCAGACCTTGCCCGAAATGCGCATGGGAATGTCACTCCAATTCAGCGGGATGGGTGATGCAGCCGGTGACGGCGCTGGCGGCCACCACCGCCGGACTTGCCAGATAGATCTCCGCGTCGCGGGTGCCCATCCGGCCGCGGAAATTGCGGTTCGCTGTGCTGATGGTCACCTCGCCCGGCGCCGGCACGCCCAGATGGTTGCCCATGCACGGACCGCAACCGGGCGGGCCGATGACGGCGCCGGCAGCCAGCAACGTGTCCAGATACCCTCGCCGTACCGCAGCGCGTAACACCTGCGCCGAGGCCGGGATCACTAACAAACGCGTCCCCGGATGCACCCGCCGGCCGTGCAGAATGCGCGCTGCGACGGCCAGGTCCTCCAAGCGGGCGTTGGTGCATGTGCCGATGAACGCTTGCTGGATGCGCGTCCCGGCGACTTGGGAGATGGGCACCACGTTGTCTACCGCGTGCGGACAGGCAATTTGCGGTTCCAGCTCTGTCACATCAAAGGTGAACTCGGCGGCATATTGCGCATCTGGATCGGGATACACGGCTTGGGAAAAGAAATGCGCAGCGAATTCGGAAGTGGCGTCTTGTTGGTGGGAACGCACCCATTCCAACGCCACCTGGTCGGGCGCCATCCAAGCATTCTTGACACCCATCTCGGCCATCAGGTTGGGCAATACGAAGCGACTCTCCATCGAGAGCTGGGCAATCGTCTCGCCGTGCAATTCGACCGAAGCGTAGTTGCCTGCGTCGGCACCCAATTGGCCGATGATGTACAGACCGATGTCCTTCGCCGAGACCCATTCGCCCGGCCAACCGGTAACTGTGATCTTGAGGCTTTCAGGCACACGCAGCCACAATGTCCCGGTTGCCCACAGTGCCGCGACCTCGCTGCGACCGATGCCAGCGCCGAACGCCCCCAGTGCACCGTAGTGGGTGCTGTGGCTGTCGGCGCCGAGCACCAACATGCCCGGGCGGATCAGTCCCTCTTCGCATAGCACTTGGTGGCAGATGCCACGTCCTATATCAAAGAAGTGGGAAATGCCCTGCTCAGCGACGAAGCGTCGGATTTCGGCATGGTTTTGTGCATGCTGGGTAGTGGGCGCCGGAGCAGCGTGGTCAAGCACGATCGCCAGCCGTTCGGGGTGCTTGACCCGCGGCAATTCCAGCTGGCGCCAGGTGCGGATGATCGCAGCTGTGTTGTCGTGGCTCAGCACCAGGTCCGGGGTGGCGTCGATCACCTGACCGGGCTGCACGCTCGTCAGCCCGGCGTTGCGCGCAAGGAGCTTCTCAGCGAATGTGTGGCCCATTGAACATCTCACCTCGTTCTTCCGGACGGATTGCGTCCAGGCGTTGCGTGACCGCGTCACGGTAGGGCTCTGGGATCTCCAGCCGGCTCAGCTTGAATTCTTTCTCGGCAATGTCGACCAAGATCTGACCCGGCGACTCGTCCGGTCTGATATTGTACACCCTTTGTTTGAAGACGCGCGTGATCTCCTTGGCGGTCTCTTCGTCGATGCGGAAGTATTTGATCTCTTTGAGGAAGTAATAGATCACGTTCCATCCGCTCAGCGGCCCTAGCAGAATCTCGGACTCGGTGACGCCGAACTGGTCCAGCGGATGGGCTTCGTAAGTGTCGTGGTCATTCAGCACCGCCTTCTGGTGCACCCCGCTGGTGTGGGTGCGGTTGGTCAAGCTCACCGGCTCCTTCGACTGCACCAGCTTGTTGAGCTTGGACGCGAGCAGAACGTTGATGGGGTAGGACCCGCGCAGGTTGTAACCTTCCAGTTTGTCGTATTCGCGATCGACGAAGAGGTTGAACAACAGCGCCGTCATCGAAGTGATGCCCGAGCGCTCGCCGATGCCGAGGATAGTGGTGTCGATGTAGCGCATCCCGGCGCGCACCGCTTCCAGGGCGTTGATCAGCGCAAAGCCGCGGTCGTCGTGGAAGTGGCCCTCTAAGTCGACATAGGGATAGCGCTGGCGCAGCATAGCTACTTGGCGCACCACCGTCGCCGGAGTCGCCACCCCCACCGTATCCGGAGTGCCCAGGCGGTGCACCAATGGAGCGATCTCGTCATAGACGCGGAAAAGATGTTCCGGGCGGGTGCGGAAGGCATCCTCGCCGCTGAAGCGTAGGATCAAGTGGGGATAGTCGCGCCGCACCTGTTCGATCAACGTGCGCGCCCCGCGGATGATCTCATCCAGCTCCTTGCCATGACTGGCGTCGCGGGCAAAACGCGAGGTGCCAATATAGAAGTTCAGCCCATCGAAGCCGGCCTCGATGGCGGACTCGACATCCGCCGGATGACAGCGCACGTGCGCCAAGAGGAAAGTGTACCCTTTTTGCGTGATAAGCTCATCGCGCACCGCCTTGATCGCTTCCACGTCCTCACGTTCTTGGGCGCTGACAATTGGGGCGAACAACTCGATGAACTTGACGCCGTAAATGATCAAAGCACGGACAATCTCGACCTTGTCCTGCTGATTGAAGAAGTATTTATAATGGTCATGTAACAACGAGCTCTGCGATCCTTCACGCAGAGTGGTGTCAATGATCTCGAGCGGCCGAGCTCGGTAACGACTGAACTGGAAAGGACGGTCTAACGTCATGAGGCACCTCGTTGTAATACGGCCAACGCTTCTCGCAACACCGCAATGGCACGCAAGTACTCATCCAGATGAATGCGCTCATCCGGCGTGTGGTCCAGCGCCGAGTCTCCTGGCCCATAGGCGACGATCGGCACACCCCACACGGGTCCTACGACATTCATATCTGAGGTACCCGTCTTGTACACGAAGCGGGGCGTGCCGCCTGCCCGCCGGATGGCATGCAGCAAGCTATGCACCAATCGATTGTTCTTGGAGGCGCGAAATGCTTCCTCCGCTCCGGAGAACGTGACATGTATACATTCATCGTCGCCGTTCTGCGTATCAGGGCAACCTGCCAGCGCGAATCCGTCATCCGAAATCCAGCGCGACACCTCTGCGGATAGTGTGGACGGACTCAGTCCAGGCGGCACCCGGAAGCTGATAGTCATCTCAACGTCACAATAGGCCCCCGCATCGCGGGTGGCGATGTGGCGCAGGGCCGGTTCCAGGCGTTCGAAGGCGCTGTCGCGTCCCCCATTAAAAGATTGGCAGTGCGCCACCACCATGTTCCACAGCTTGACAGCCCGCTCGGCCGGCAGTGGTTGTGGGCCAGCCGAGTGAGCAAAAGGTGCACGCCAGTGCAGGTCGACGATGAGACGGCCTTTGTAGCCCAGCGTAACCCGTTCCCAGCCGCCCGGCTCGCCGATGATGCAGCAATGCGGTGGCGCCAGTGTGCGCAGCAGATGACGGGCACCGCGGCTGGAAGCCGTCTCTTCCTCGACCACCCCGGCGACGATGACTTGCCAATCTGGTGCTACCGGGAGCGCAGCGGCGGCACAGACAAAGGCGCACAACGCGCCCTTGGCATCCACGCTGCCGCGCCCGGTGAGCCAATCGCCCGCGCGCTGCACCGGCAGCATGCCGGGGAAAGTGTCGATGTGCCCCAGGAGCAGGATGCGCTGCGTGCCCTGACCCCGCACGCCGACCGCATTGCCGACGGCGTCGACGTGCGCTTCAAAGCCGTTTTGTTGCATCCAGCCCACCAGCCAGTGCGCCGCCTCACTTTCCGCGCCAGATGGGCTGGGAATGCGCACCAGAGTTTCCAGCAGTGCGACCGCCGTCGCAGCGTCTATAGCACCATCCGGATACGCATCCATCACCCCTCTTCTTCGCTTGCTCCTGATCCATTCTGCGCTGCCGTGGCGTCGGAGAGTGCTTGCGCCATCGCCTGCACCACCTGATCGAGTTGCTCTTCCATGATCACCAACGGGGGGAGCAGGCGCACCACCGTGCTGCCGGCGGGCATGGCAAGCACGCCGCGGTCCATCAAGGCGCGCAAGAGCGGCGTCGCGCGCCGGCGCAGCTCCACGCCGACCATCAAACCCCGTCCGCGCACCTCGCGGATCAGCGGGCTGCGAATGGCGCGCAGGTCGGCTAACAGTTTTTCGCCCAGGCGGGCAGCACGCTCCGGCAAACCGTCCCGCTCCATCACCCGCACCACAGCGCGGCTGGCGGCACAGGCGAGCGGATTGCCGCCGAAGGTGGAGCCATGGATTCCGGGCGGCAAGGTGCCCAGCGCCTCGCGCCAGATCACCGCGCCCATCGGCACGCCGCCCCCCAGCGCCTTACCCAGGCAGAGCATATCGGGCAGCACCCCGAAGTGTTCACAGGCAAACCAGCGGCCGGTGCGTCCCATACCGGTCTGCACCTCGTCCACGATGAGCAGCACGCCCCGCGCGGTGCATAGTTCACGCAACCCTTGCACATAGCCCGGCTCAGCCAGGTGAACCCCTCCCTCGCCTTGGATCACCTCGATGAGCACCGCGGCCGTCTGGTCGGTGAGCGCCTCTTCCAGCGCGGCCAGGTTGTTGAATGGCACGTGGCGGAAGCCCGGCACCAGGGGTAGGAATGGGTCACGGTATTTGGCGTTCCACGTGGCGCTGAGCGCGCCCATGGTGCGACCGTGGAAGCCGCGCGTAGCGGCGATCACCTCGGTGCGTCGCGTGAAAAAGCGCGCAAACTTGATCGCTGCCTCGACCGCCTCGGCGCCCGAATTGCACAAGAAGACCCGTTTGAGATCTCCTGGTGTGTGGTGGGTCAACTCTTCCATCAGCGCGGCGCGCTGGTCGTTGTAGACCGCCTCGCTGCAGGCGACCAACGTGGCCGCCTGCACCTGGATAGCCGCGGTCACCTCTGGATGGCAGTGTCCTAGGGCAGCGACGCCGTGCCCGGTCATACAATCGATATAGGCGCGGCCATTCGCATCCCACACTACTGCGCCCTGGCCGCGCACCAATGCGATCGGGCGTTTGGTGTTCAGCCCGGAAGTGTGGCGCTCCTCGAGCGCGATGATCTCTTCTAGCAACATCAAGTGTGCGCTTGCGCTCATGCGATCACCGTCCCTTCGCCCGCCAAGGCGCGTTGGATGGGCTGCTCGACGCGTCCGTCGGCGAAGATGACGCGCCGCACCCCGCCGGCGATCGCTTCGCCGGCGCCGAGCACCTTTTTCTTCATCCGGTCCTGCGCCGCCGTCATAAAATCGTCCAGCCGGTTGGCGGCAATCTGGCGGATCAGCGAGCGCTCGTCGGGAAAGTTCGCCAACAGACCGGGCACGTTGGAGAGGAGCACCAGCGTTTCCGCCTTCAATGCGACAGCAGTGGCCGCGGCGGCGCGGTCGCCATCGACGTTGATCGCCTCGCCCTGGTACGAGAGCGCAGGAGGAGTGAGCACCGGCGTGTAACCGGCATCGAGCAACATCTGGAGCAACGCGGTGTTGACCTGTTCCACCCGGCCGGTGTAGTCGTCGCGCAGCACGCGCCGTCGCCCACGTTCGTCCAAGATGGTGATCGCATCCTTGCGCGTCCCCTGCCACAGCTTGCCGTCCAGCCCGCTCAGGCCGATGGCGTTGACGCCGCGCTGTTGCAGCCTTTCCACCCAGCCTTTGTTCATCTGGCCGCAATAGACCATTTCGAAAATCTCCAGCGTGCGCCGGTCGGTGCGCCGGCTGGTATAGCCGCTCACCGAGGTGACGAATTGCGGCGGATGTCCCAGCGCCTGCGCGACTTGATTGGTGGCCGCTGAGCCACCGTGTACGATGACCAGGCGCTCGCCCCGGGCGATGAAATGCGCGATGTCGTCCGCGATGAAATCATAGTGGATCCCTTCTGCACCACCGATTTTGATCACCAACATGGCAGTCGCTTCCTCACCTCTGTGATCAGATAGGATGTAGGCCGGGGAAAGTCAAACCGGCGGTCTCTTCCCAGCCCAGCATCACGTTCATGCTTTGGACCGCACTTCCGGCGGCGCCTTTCATCAGGTTGTCCAGCGCGACTAGCACCACTACGCGGCCGGTATCTGGATCCACCTCAAAGCCAATGTCGCAGAAGTTCGATCCGGCCAGCAGCTTGGGCTCCGGGAAGCGGTGGATGCCGATGTTGCTGCGCACCAGGCGGATGAACGGCTCGTGCTGGTAGGCGGCACGGTAGAGTTGCCAGACTTCCTTGTCGCTGATGGGGCGGTTGAGCAGACAGTGACATGTCGCCAACACGCCGCGCACCACGTCCACCGAGGTCACTGAGAAGTGCAAGGCGAATGTGGTACCCAATGCCTGGACCACCTCAGCCTGGTGACGGTGGCCGGTGGGTTTGAAGGAACGGATCACCCCGCTGCGCTCGGGATGATGGGAACTGGCCGAGGGTTGTGCGCCTGCTTCCGAGGAGCCGACTTTGATGTCTACGATGGCTTCGCGCAGCAGGCCAGCATCCGCCAGGGGCGCCAGTCCCAGGATGGCGGCGGTGGCGTTACAGCCCACCCCGCTGGCATAGTGCGCACCACTGAGGCTACTTCGATAACGTTCTGGCAGGCCGTACACGAAACGCTCTAGCCAATCCTTGGCAGGATGTTGCATCTCGTACCAACGTACATAGGCAGCCGGATCGCGCAGACGGAAGTCGGCCGAGCAATCGATAATGTAGCGGGCGAGCCCGGCATAGCG
>JANXAX010000050.1 GCA_025062175.1 Anaerolineae bacterium
GGCGGGTGCCAAGCGGGAAAATATCCGCCACTTCGTCTTGCCACGCGGATTGCCGAAGAAGCGCAGCGGGTGAGTGCCACGGCCACAGCTGTGGCACGCGTCGTCGGGATGGCCGCAACATTGCCTGCTGAAATGGATCCCGAAGCCTCTGCCGCGGTGCAGCGGGCCGTCGAAGATTTAGCGCGGCGCCTCGCCGTGCCTCATCGCGCGATCCAGGTGCTGCGTGCCCAGGCGGTCGAATGGCCAGACACGAGCCTGGGTTGCCCTCAGGAAGGAATGATGTACGCCCAGGTCATCACTCCCGGATTCCTGATCTTCCTCGAAGCGCAAGGGAACGTGTACGAATATCACACCGATCGAGTCCATCACGCAGTGTTGTGTATGCCCACTGAGGAATGAGCTGACGCCCTGGGCAGGGGCTTGCCTTACAGGACGTGCAGGATGCGACCGCAGTTGTTACAGAAGACCAATTCAGATCCCAGACTCGCCTGCTGTATCTGATGAAGAGGCGGGGCTACGTGACAACCTTGGCAGACACCGTTCTTCACCCCTGCCACCGCCCGTCCCCCTTTGCGGACACGCAGACGGTTGTAGATTTCAAGATCGCTCTCCGCCAATGTTGAGCATAAAAAGCGGCGGTATTCCTGCAGTTCACTTCGCCGTTGCTCGAGACATTCCTTTTCCGCGGACAGCTTAGCTTGGGTGGATTGCCATTCTTCTGTCACACGGGCGAGCGCAGCGCGTGCCTCCGCCAATTGTGCTTTCGCTTCCTCTTCTGCCTCCATTGCCTCTAGCAGGCTTTCCTCTTTCTTCTCGCGCCAGCGCTTGAGCGCGGCAACGTCGTTCTGGAGGCTCGTCAGTTCTTTGGGATTGGTCACACGTCCGCTGTAGAGCCTCTGTTCATCTGCCTCGATGCGCTGGGTGAGACTGCGCAACTCCAAGTCCAGGTCTTTGGTCTGGGCGTGACAGGCATGGAGCTTCGCTTCCGCCTCGGTGGCCCGTTGCTGCGCGCGTCGGAGCGCACTGTTCTCGGAAAGCTGGATGGCAATCTGATCCAGGCGTTGGGCGATCTCTTCCAGCGCCAGGTCCGTCTGCTGCAAGTCATACAACATCTGAGTGCGGCTCATGAGCTCTCTCCTACAACGGCAGCGTTGGGCAGGCGTTCACTTTCAATCATTATATCGAAAGCTTAAGGGACTGGCAACCCTTGATCCATTCCCACCCTCCTGAAGGTTGCATCTGCCCCGGCTCACGGGTATGATAATGGGTGGCGAAGGGCACCCCAGTTAGTGGAGGCGATGATGACACAACCGATCACCAAGGCTATCATACCGGCAGCGGGGTTGGGCACCCGTCTGTTGCCAGCCACCAAGTCGCAGCCCAAGGAGATGTTGCCCGTCGGTCGCAAGCCAGCCATGCAGTATGTGGTCGAAGAGCTGCAGGACGCCGGTCTGAAACAGATTCTCATCATCACAGGGCGCCGCAAGCAAGCAATCGAGGATCATTTCGACACCGACCCGGTGCTGCTGAGCGCGCTGAAGCAGGCTGGCAACGAGGCGATGTTGGCTGAGCTGGCTTACATCCAGCGTGACTCGCATTTCTTCTACACGCGGCAGAGCAGCCCCCGCGGGCTGGGGGATGCGGTGGCGCTGGGAGCCAAATTCGTGGACGGTGAATCGTGCGTCGTCGCGCTGGGTGATTCGCTCATCGCCGCGCCTGAGCCATCCGCCCCACTGCGCGCGATGATGCAAGCGCATCTGGAATTGCAAGCCGCAGCCGTGATCGCCGTCGAAGAGGTGCCCCTCGAAGAAACCCACCGCTATGGCATCGTGACGGTGAAGCGCGACCCGGCGCCTCCCGGTGAGCCCATCCCCATCGCCGACATCGTGGAGAAGCCTCCGCGGGGCACAGCGACCAGTCGCTTGGCAGTAGCGGCGCGGTATGTCTTCAGCCCGCTTATCTTCGAAGCCTTGGCGCGCACTCCACCTGATGAGCGCGGTGAGATCCAACTGACCGATGCTATCAAGCTGCTTGTGCAGATGGGGCACCCCGTCTATGCTTGGCTCTTCCGCCCGGATGAGCGTCGCTATGATATCGGCAATTTTGAAAGCTACTTTCGCACCTTTATCGATTTCGCGCTGGCTGATGAGCGTTACGGCTACTTGGCGCGTCAATATCTGAAGTCCAAGGCTTATGAACTCTAAGCGGCAGATCATCAGCTCGGCGCCGGGGCGTGCCGGCGTCATCGGCAATCCCACGGATATGTATGGCGGCGCCGTGTTGTCGTGTTCGGTGCCGATGCGCGCGCGGGTGCGCATCACCCCGGCGGATGATCTGTCATTGTGCACCAACGGTACCATGTGCTCCATCCGGGAATGGCGTGATCTGCGTCCTCGCGGGGATGCCTTCGATATAGCCCGAGCCGTGTTGAGCTATTTGCGTTTACCTCCTCTGGGTTGTTGCATCGAATATGAGAGCGAAATCCCTCTGCGCAGTGGGCTGGCCGGCTCCACTGCATTGGTGGTAGCGCTGTTGCAAGGATTGCTGGCATGGATGGGGATCTACCCGAATCGCTATCAGCTGGCCGAAAAGGCGCGTTTCGTGGAGCTGCACCACCTGAAGGTGGTGTGTGGCTATCAGGACGCCTATATGTGCACCTTCGGCGGGCTCAATTATATGGACTTCCGGGGCAAACAGTTCTATCGCGCCGAAGAGGCGGAATTGTTCGCCACCATCGAGCCGATCGCTGCCTATGTGCGGCGTCTGCCGTTCGTCCTGGGGTTCACTGGGGTACAACACTCTTCGGGTGCCGTGCATAAGCCGCTGCGTGAGCGTTGGTTGGAGGGCGACCCTCAGGTGGTGGAAGGATATGAACGCATCACCGAGCTAGCGCGCATCGGCAAGCGGGCGCTTTTGCTCGAGGACTGGGATGTCCTGGCGCGCGCGATGAACGAGAACCACGCGATTCAACGCGATCTGGGGGGGTCTGGGGAGTCCAACGAGCGCCTGATTGCCGCCGCCTTGGCGGCTGGCGCGCCGGCTGCCAAACTAGCCGGCGCCGGCGATGGCGGCACGATCATCGCGTTGTGGCTCGATGAAGACATTGGACCACTGGAAAAGGCGCTGCGCGACGCCGGTGCACAGGCCATCTACCGCCCAGAGCCCGTTGCCGGGGCCACGCTTGAAGAGGTGAAAGATTAGATGCCCCTTGGACTTCACTCCCCCAGTCCCATACTAGCTGGCACATTTGTCCGTGCGAGCTGGTCACATCATGTCTCGAGCGGTTTGAGATGGGCCACTATCGGATTGGTGTCATA
This sequence comes from Anaerolineae bacterium, assembly GCA_025062175.1. Classification (GTDB taxonomy): domain Bacteria; phylum Chloroflexota; class Anaerolineae; order 4572-78; family NAK82; genus NAK82. The sequence goes on from JANXAX010000050.1 coordinate 3,318, forward strand.
GGTGGCGCGCTTCTTTTTCTGATCTGGAACGGAGCAGCCGCTGCGGCCGGTGCTTCCAACTCACTTTCGCCGGACGGTCCCTCGCCATTGACTCTTCTGAGTTTTCTTTTACCTGCGGGGTGCATTTTGCTGAGCGCTGCCACCTTGCCAGAACGCGAGGCGGCCGAGGCAGCGGCCGGTGCGGTGATCCACTGGGGGATGGCGTGTCTGGCGTACTTCGCGGTGGGCTTCGCCTTTCAATTCGGCGGCATCGCGATTGTGCATCACGCGCCCGACCTTGCTGAGCTCTACTGGGAGTACTCCCCGCTCGATGTCGCCTGGGGTAGTGGCTGGGGTATGTTGGGTCTGCGGGGTTTCCTGATGACTGGCCCCGCTGCGACACCCGGCGCTCTGACGCTCTTTCTCGCGCAGCTGCCCCTGCTCGGTGTGGCGACATTACTCATTCACTTTACCATCTGGGAAACAGCGCATCGCTGGCTGACAGTGCCGCTCGGGTTGTTGATGGGTAGCCTTGGGTACCCCTTAGTGGGCAATTGGATCTGGGGAGGCGGCTGGCTAGCCAACCTCGGCCTGACATTGGGATACGGCCATGGGGTGGTGGACGCCGCCGGCAGCGGCCAGGTAGCCCTGAGCGGCGCCGTCGGTGCATGGGCGGTGGCTTCCGTCTTGCGCGGACGACATTCTGCTGATTCGCCCCAGAACGGTCTTGCTGCACCGCTACCACGCGCCCACCTCCCGCTGCTGGGCTGGAGCGGTGCGCTGTTGATGCTCATCGGATGGATGACCACGTCGACCATGGCACATTTCCCGCCTGCAGTCAACGTTGTGCCGGCGGTGATGGCAGTGAACCTGGCCCTGGCGGCCTTCGGCGCCGCGTTCCTCGCTGGCCTGTATACATGGTTCGTCTCTGGACGACTGGACGTGCTGATGAGCGGCCGGGCGATGGTCGCCGGCGTGGTAGCGACGGCGGCAGGCGCTCCCTTCTTGCCCGCCTGGGGCGCCCTGGCCGCTGGCTTGGTGAGCGGATTGTCGCTGCCCTGGTTCTTGTTCTGGTTCGAAAACCGTCTGCGAATGCAAGGCGCAGCCGCCGCGCTCGCCGTCTTTGGCATCCCGGCCCTCCTGGGCATGTTGCTGCCTGGACTGCTGGCAGATGGCCGTTATGGGGTTGCATGGAACCGTGTCGGGATCGAAGCCTACCTGGGAACGCCGGGACAAGGTGTGTCGGGCCTGTGGGTGGCCGTGGGGTTGACGCCGGATTGGCCTGGTCAGATGTTCGCCCAAATCATCGGACTAGCGGCCATCCTGGTCTGGTGTTTCGGGATCTTCTGGCTGCCGCTGAAGATCGCCCGTGCGGTCGTGCTGGGTTGGAGGCGCAGTGGCATCGAATTCGGCACCCCTCCGTCGCCGGTGCCGTTTGAGGCGGAGCTCCCTTCGGTTTCCCCAGAAGCGCTGACTGCCTCACACGCTTCAGAGGAGCAGGCGGAGTCTCATCACTGAGGCCCTTCGGCGTAGCGTGTGATGGTGCATTTATTAGCTAAGCTGCCTTTTTTCTGGTCGTTTCACCGCTTCGGATGGCCCATCCTGCTCCCGTTCAGCTTGGTCGTGAGCGTCAGCTTTCGCTGCAACTCGCGTTGTCAGACCTGCGGCGTGTGGCGCAAGCCCTCTGACGACATGAGCGCGGCTGAGTGGGAACGCGTCTTTGCCCGAGTCGGACGTACTCTGGTGTACATCACCTTCACCGGTGGAGAGCCATTCCTGCGCCGCGACCTGGACGAAATTGTCCTGAGTGCCTATCGCCATTGCCGGCCGGCGGTGATTACCATCCCTACTAACGGATTGCTGACTCAACGCATCGTCGAGGGGGTGCAGCAGATCTGTGCCGGAGCGCCCCACACTCAGATTGGCATCAACCTCTCCTTGGACGAGGTGGGAGAACGACACGATGTGCTCCGCGGTGTGCCAGGTAACTGGCGACGTGCGCTGGAGACGTGGCATGCGCTGAAGGCATTACAGCCGCGCTATCCCAACCTGCTCTTGACGGTGCACACTGTTATCAGCAAGTTCAACGTGGCACGCTTCTACGAGTTGTATGCCGATCTAACGGCCCTGCAACCCGACAGCTATATCACAGAGATCGCGGAAGAACGTGTGGAACTAGACACTGTCGGATGGCAGATCACCCCGACGGCGACGGAATATGCCCCTTTGGCAGACTTCTTGACCCGGCAGGCAAGCCGGGCAGCCCAACGCGGCCCCGCCCGATTGACCCAAGCCTTTCGCGCCGAATATTATCAGCTTGCCAAGCGCATCCTGTTCGAGCGACGCCAGGTGATCCCATGTTACGCCGGCTGGGCCAGCGGTCATATTGCTCCTAACGGGGATGTCTGGAGCTGTTGCATGCGTGCCGAATCGGTCGGCAATCTGCGTGCACATCAGTATGATCTGCGAGCCATCTGGCAGAGTGAGCCGATGGGGCAGCTGCGTCGCAGCATCTATCGTCAAGAGTGTGCCTGTCCGATGGCCAACGCCAGTTATGCCAACATGCTCCTTCATCTCCCAACGTTGCAACGTGTGTTGCGACGTCTGTGGCCTGGGCACGACCGGACCGAGAGAAAATCCGAGAACTCCCATCCATGAGACCGACTTTGCCCTATGCCAGCCATAGCTGTAGTATCTACCTACGATTGAGGTCGTTTATTCTAGAGGGATGCGAAAATGGACGAATTGCAAGCGAACGAGCTGCGAATCTGGCTGCCTGTCTCATTCGACCAGGCGGTTGAGCGCGCCAAGGAGGCGCTCAAGCGCGAGGGGTTCGGCGTTTTGACGGAGATCGACGTTCAGGCGACGCTGAAGAAAAAGTTGGACGCCGATTTCCGTAAATATGTCATCTTGGGCGCCTGCAACCCGCCTCTTGCCTACCGCGCATTTCAGGCGGAGCTGGAGATCGGATTGTTGATGCCATGCAACGTTATCGTATACGAAGAAGGCACGGGCAGCGTGGTCTCGATTATGGACCCTGCTTTGATGGGTAAGTGGTTGGACAATCCGGAGCTGCTCTCCCTCTCCCAGGAAGCGCGTGCCAAGCTGGAGCGTGTTATCGGCATGCTGCGGGCGGACATGCAGGGAACGACAGCATGACCACCACCCATCAGCCTCCCTCCGAGCACGCTTCGGAGCGAGTGCCGAAAGCAGCCGACGTCAACCGGATTGACCACGTCGTGGCTGTGTTGAGCGGCAAAGGCGGCGTGGGCAAGTCCATCGTGAGCAGCTTGTTGGCCGTGTCGTTGCGCCGCAAGGGCTATCGGGTGGGCATTCTCGATGCCGATATCACCGGCCCTAGTATTCCCAAGATGTTCCTGCCTTCGGGCATCCAGTTGGGCAACGATCCGCTGGGCATTCCCCCTGCGGTGAGCCGGACTGGCATCAAGTTGATGTCAATTAACCTGCTGCTGCGCAGTGAGAGCGATGCGGTTGTCTGGCGCGGGCCACTCATCGGGCGCGCTATCCAGCAATTCTGGACGGACGTGGTGTGGGGCGAGCTGGACTACCTGATTGTGGACCTCCCGCCGGGTACTTCGGATGCCTCACTGACAGTGATGCAATTTCTACCCTTGAGCGGCGTCCTGTTGGTAACTTCGCCGCAGGGCTTGGCTGGCATGGTGGTCCACAAAGCCGCCCAGATGGCCGAGATGCTCCATGTGCCCTTGCTGGGGTTAATCGAAAACATGAGTTACTTCGTCTGTCCGGACAGTGGCAAATCTTATGAGATCTTCGGCCCCAGCCATGCGGCCGAGCTGGCTCAAGCTTTGGGCATTCCCTTCTTGGCACGACTGCCGATCCAGCCGGAATTGACGGTGTTGAGCGACACGGGGCGCATCGAAGACTACCTGGCCAAGGAGTTCGCACCCATCGTTGAGCAAATCGAGAAAGCTGCCCAAGCGCCGCGCCTGCCGCCTTTCTCGATCGACCTGGGAGGTTTGTGAGCAGCTCAGCAAATACGCGGCAGCTGCTCGCCACTGAGCATGTCGACCACGCGCAGCCCACCGATGCGGCTGCGCATGAAAACTTTGCCAGGGTGATCCGGCACCACTTCACCGATGCATGCGGCGTGAGCACCCTGGGGATGAGCGCGCATCGTCTCGAGCACGTGGTCGGCCACTTCTGGCGCGACGATGGCAATACATTTGCCCTCGTTGGCCACGTAGAGCGGGTCGAAACCGAGGATCTCGCATGCACCGCGCACCGCTTCCGTGACCGGAATGCGTTCCTCGTCCAGGCGAATGCCCACACAAGCTTTGGCAGCGATCTCGTTCAGCGCGCTGGCGACTCCTCCACGCGTGGGGTCTCGTAGCACATGGACATGTTCGCCGCCCACTTCTAACACCCGCAGCACCAAGTCGAGCAGGGGCGCCGAGTCGCTGACGAGCTCGGTCTCAAAAGCCAGCCCCTCGCGCTGCGCCATGATAGCGATGCCATGTTCGGCAATGGAACCGTTGATCAGGACGCGGTCGCCCGGCACGGCACGCTGTGGGGCGATGTGCACGCCAGGCAGGACAACTCCCACGCCGGTCGTGTTGATGAAGATACCATCACCTTTGCCTCGCTCGACCACTTTCGTATCGCCAGTGACGATCGGCACGCCGACCGCGACGGCGGCCCGTTGCATCGAGACAATAACGCGCCAGAGCTCCTCCATCGGCAGCCCTTCCTCGAGGATGAAACCGACCGCAAGGGCCAGTGGCCGGGCGCCACACATCGCCAGATCGTTCACTGTGCCATATACCGCCAAGGAGCCGATATCCCCGCCCGGAAAGAAAAGTGGACTGACGGTGAAGGAGTCGGTCGAGAAAGCCAGGCGTGCTCCGTTCAGCTCCAGGACGGCGCCGTCATGCAGCGTTTCAAGCACGGCGTTGGCAAAAGCGGGCACAAACATGCGCTCGATCAGCAGCTGGCTCAGCCGACCGCCTCCGCCATGGGCAAGCGTCACCACCGGATAATCACTGATCGGAATAGGACACTGCAGCTCGATCATCGAAGGATGTCTCCGGATTACGCGTGCTGGCCATACTGATAATAGGCTGCACAAGCCCCTTCCGAAGACACCATTGGCGCCCCCAAGGGATGCTCCGGTGTGCATTCGGTGCCAAAGGCGGGGCAATGGGGCGGTTTCTTCAGGCCTTGCAGGATCTGACCGGCGATACAGAGCGGGGACTCCTGCGCGCGCACATCTACCAGGTTGAAACGTCTTTCGGCGTCGAACTCCGCCCATGTGGCGCGCAGACGATAGCCGCTGGCTGGAATCAGCCCGATGCCACGCCACTGGCGGTCACACACCTCGAAGACTTGGTACATCAGTTGTTGCGCCGCCTGGTTGCCCTGGCGCGTCACCGAGCGGGTGTACTGGATCTCCACCCCCCAACGTCCTTCCTCCAGTGCCCGTAATGCCATATATAGTCCCTGCAGCAAGTCGAGCGGTTCGAAACCGGTGACCACAATCGGGATACGATATTGCGCGGCGATGGGCTCATATTCACGCGTTCCCATGACCGTGCAGACGTGCCCCGCCGCGAGAAACGCCTGGATGTGATTGTCGGGCGAGGCCAGGATGGCGCGTATCGCCGGCGGCACCAACACGTGCGCGCACAGGATGGAGAAATTGCGCAGCCCCAGCTCCCGGGCCTGCCAGACAGCCATCGCATTGCCAGGCGCGGTTGTCTCGAAGCCAACCGCGAAAAAGACCACCTCGCGGTCGGGATTCTTTTGGGCCAACGTCAGAGCGTCCAGCGGGGAGTAAACCATCCGCACATCGGCCCCGCGTGCCCGCGCGCTCAGCAGATCGGAGTTGGAACCTGGCACGCGCAGCATGTCTCCAAACGAGGTGAAAATCACCCCAGGTTGCTGTGCGATACAGATTGCCTTGTCAATCAGTTCCAGCGGGGTCACACATACCGGACACCCCGGCCCGTGTACCAGCGTCACCGCCTGGGGGAGCAACCGATCGATGCCAAACTTGATCAAGTTATGGGTCTGCCCGCCACAGATTTCCATGATTGTCCACGGACGGGTGACCAGTTGCTCGATCGCTCGGACGAACTTTTGGGCATCTGCCTCACGACGGTATTCGTCCAGAAAGCGCATCTTATCCGTTGCCTTCCGAATCCGTGCCCGCCAGAGCACTAATCTGCTCTAACATTTCGAAGACCTCGTTCGCCTCTTCTTCATTCAAGACACTCAACGCAAAGCCGGCGTGCACAATCACATAATCCCCCACGCGGACATCCGGCACATAGGCCAGGCACACTTCGCGCACGACGCCTCCGAAGCGCACTTTGCCCATCGCGATGCCCGCGGCGTTTTGTTCAATGCTCAACACTTCTCCCGGAATTCCCAGACACATCGCACACCTCACATCAGCCTCGTCCCAACTTTGCCGCTGCCACCACCACTTGACCCAAACTGACACAGCCGTCGTTGGGCGGCACCTGGCGGTGCAACAACACTTCAAAGCCGGCACGGCGCAACGCCGCGGCTCCCTTTTCGGTCAGCCAGCGGTTCTGGAAACATCCTCCCGACAAGACGATGCGCGCATGCCCAACCCGTCGCGCCACCGACACCATTGCGTCCACCAGGGCGTTGTGGAAGCGTGCTGCTATGATACTGACGGGCACATGGCGTTGCAAATCATCCAACACCGCCGTAAGGAGTGGTCGCCAGTCGAGCACCCCTATCGATGGCAGCGTGTCTTCTGAGCGGCGATCTTCCAAGGGCAAGGGATAGGCTTCCCGGACGGATGGGTCGGCCGCGAATTCCAACGCGATCGCGGCCTGCCCCTCGAAGCTGACACGCTGGTGCAACCCGACCAGGGCAGCTATGCCATCGAACAAACGCCCCACGCTCGTGGTGATAGGAGCGTTCACCCCACGACGGAGCATTTGGGCCAACAGCCCTTTTTGAGCGGTGGAAAATTCCCGCACCGGTGCCAGCTCATTGCGTTCCCACACTTCCTCGCCCAGCGTATCCCAGAGCAACGCCACTGCCACGCGACATGGCTCGAGCACGGCCGCCTCGCCACCCGGCAGGCGAAATGGCCTCAAATGGGCGACGCGCACGAAGTCAGCGGCATCGCCCAGCAGGAATTCCCCACCCCATACGGTGCCATCGGTGCCGTATCCCGTTCCGTCCCACGTCACACCGAGTGCACTGCCCGACACCTGGTTCTCGGCGAGACATGCGGCCAGATGGGCATGGTGGTGTTGCACAGCGACTAAGCGCAGGCCTTCCAGTGCGGCCGGCGATTGAGCGATGCGCCCCGTCTGTACTGCCTCCTGTGCCCAGCGGGTTGAGACATAGTCCGGGTGCAGATCATGGGCAATCGCCACCGGCTTTGCCTCATAGAGGCGTAAGAAGTCGGTGATCACGCGCTCGAAGGCAGCCGTGGCTTCCCATGTCTCCAAGTCGCCGATGTGCTGACTGATGAACACGTGCGGCCCTACGCTCAACGCTATAGTGTTCTTGAGATGGGCACCCGTCGCCAGGAGTGTGGGCAGCGGCTGTGCCAACGTCACCGGCAACGGGGCGTAGCCGCGCGCCCGGCGCAGCAGCTGCACCTGGCCGTCTACAATCCACGCGAGACTGTCATCCGCATGGCGGGTGATGGGGCGATTGTGCACCAGGAACAGGTCGGCCACGCCACCTAGACGCCGCAAGGCTTCGGATTCATCGATACAAATAGGTTCATCAGTGAGGTTGCCGCTCGTGGCCACCACCGGGAAATCTAACATGCGCAGCAACAGGTGATGGAGCGGCGTATAGGGCAACATAATCCCCAGATTGGGGTTGTCGGGCGCTACGTTGTCCGCCACCGGAGCACTAGGCAAACGCGGTAGCAACAGGATGGGTGCTTCGGGTGCGGTGAGAAGTTGTTGCGCGACGTCTGAGACATCGCATAGCGTGCGGGCCTGGTCCAGGTCGCGCACCATCAGCGCCAAAGGACGATGGGGGCGACGCTTACGCCGCCGCAGCAACTCCACCGCCGCGGCATTGCGTGCATCCACCATTAAATGGAAACCGCCCAGCCCCTTCACCGCCACGATCAATCCCTGACGCAAGCCCAGCGCAGTCCGCTGCAACGCTTGGGCATTATCTCCCTCTACCAACACCTCTCCTTGGGCAGACCAGAGCGCAAGATGCGGCCCACACACCGGACACGCGTTTGGCTGAGCGTGGAAACGCCGGTTGAGG
>JANXAX010000051.1 GCA_025062175.1 Anaerolineae bacterium
CAGAACAACTGGGTTATGTTCCCAACGTGGTCGCGCGACGCCTTCAGAAGCAGCGCGCCGATGCGATAGGGCTGATCTTGCCGAGCTATGGACCGCGTCTCTCCGACCCCCTCTTCGGTGACATTCTTTCAGCCGCTGCCGACGAGATTACGCGCGCAGGGTTGGATCTGTTGGTCAGCATCGCCCATCGTCCCGAGGACGAAGTAGAGCCCTATTATCAGCGCGTCGGCGAACGGCGGGTGGATAGTGTCTGGGTGGTGCATACGCGGTGTCATGATCGACGGATCGCTTATCTTTTGGAGCGGCGTGTACCGTTCATCGCCAGTGGCCGTGTGTTGGAAGATTGGACCTTTCCTCATGTAGACGTGGACTATGCGCGTGGGATGCACAACCTGGTGTCCCACCTTGTTCAGCTGGGCCACCAGCGGATCGCCTTTGCTGGCGAATCGGTCGAGCTCACCTCTGTGCACTATCAGCGCGAAGGATTCCGCCACGCCCTTCGAGAACACGGCCTGGCGGTCGATGAAGACTTGATCGCGGAAAGCCATCCAACCCAGCGAGGCGGTTATGACGCGGCACAAACGCTTCTCAGCCGAAGACATCCCCCCACCGCTATCATCGCCGGTAATGACCTGATGGCTTTGGGGGTCATGAGCGCCATCCAGGATCAAGGGCTTGAAGTGGGCAGGGACGTGGCGGTCGCCGGCTTTGGGGACATCCCGTTGGCCGAGACATCCTACCCCACCCTGACAACGGTGCGCATACCAGCACAACAGATGGGCAGAATGGTGGGGCAGATGTTGGTGATGAGCGCCCGGGGACAGGAGATCCCTAACCCTTGTGTGCTCCTGCAACCGGAGCTCATCATTCGTCAGTCCACCGATCTGGATCTGTGGCTATGAATTGTGGAAACAAAAAAAGATTTTAGAGTTAAAGGAGGGATCAGTACAAATGGCAAGCGTTACGTATGAGAATGTGACAAAGAAGTTTGGAGATGTAGTAGCGCTCAACAATCTGAGTCTCGAAGTCCAGGACAAGGAGTTCCTGGTACTGGTGGGGCCTTCAGGCTGCGGCAAAAGCACCGCCTTGCGGTGTCTGGCAGGTCTGGAGGAAGTCACCGAAGGGCGCATCCTGATCGGGGACCGTGTGGTGAACGACGTTCCACCTAAGGACCGCAACATCGCGATGGTGTTCCAGAGCTATGCGTTGTACCCGCACATGTCAGTCTATGACAATATGGCCTTCGGTCTCAAGCTGCGCCGGACACCTAAGGACGAGATCAACCGCCGGGTGCAAGAGGCAGCGAAGATCCTGGGCATCGAGAATCTGTTGGACCGCAAGCCGAAGCAGCTCTCAGGTGGTCAGCGACAGCGCGTCGCCCTGGGACGTGCCATCGTCCGGGAACCCTCTGTCTTCTTGCTCGACGAGCCGCTCTCCAACCTGGATGCCAAGCTGCGCGTGCAGACGCGTGCCGAGCTGATCAAATTGCATCAGCGCCTGGGCACCACTTTCATCTACGTGACCCACGACCAAATGGAAGCGATGACCATGGCAGACCGCATCGCCGTGCTCAAGGATGGTGTGCTCCAGCAGCTGGACACCCCCCAGAATCTCTATGACTATCCGGGCAACATCTTCGTGGCGGGGTTCATCGGCTCGCCCAGTATGAACTTCTTCAACGCCACTATCACCGGGGAGGGCGACCAGCTCTTCGTCGATGCCGGTTCGTTCCGCATTCCGATCACACCTTCGATTAAGGCCCGTCTCAAGGACGGAGCAGGCAAGCGGGTCATCCTGGGTATCCGGCCGGAAGACATCTACTTCCCGGGCTTCGTATCCCCTGGTGTTGCCGCGGTGGACGTTGAGTCAGTGGTGGACGTCACCGAGTTGATGGGGAACGAAATCTTCCTGTACATGGTGACTGGGAATAATTCTTACATCGCACGTGTTGACCCGCACGTGCGCGCCCACGTCGGCGATAAGGTCAAGATGGTCTTCAACGCCGATAAGATCCATCTCTTCGATGCAGATGTCGAGGGTCAACCTGCTCTGCTGAAGCCGGGAACGGGAGCGTAATCGCGCATCGGTCAAGAGCCATCACGAAGGTTTGGGGAACAGGGGCATGATTTCACGTGCCCCTGTTCTCTATTGGCGGGTGGATGATTGACGCAAGGCAATGTAACGGTAAAAGTGCTGCCATGGTCTGGTGCACTCGTCACGGCGATACTCCCTCCGTGGGCTTCTACGATGGAGCGGGCTATCGCCAGTCCCAGCCCCGACTCACCTCCAGAGGATTGAGGTGCGCGATTTCCGCGATAGAAGCGATCGAACACGTAGGGCAGGTCTTCGGGGGCGATACCACTCCCGGTATCTTGCACACGCAAGACCACCTTATCCGCCTCACATGCCGCAGACATCGTAATGCATCCACCAGAGGGTGTGTAACGGATGGCGTTGCTGATCAAGTTGCCCAGTACCTGGGCGATGCGGTCCGGATCAACGTAGATATCAGGCAGACTGTCTCCCAGCGCTACCTCCAGTGAGATGCCCCGCTGTTCCGCCTGGTGACGGTAAATCGTAGCCGCCTGTTCCAGCACCAGACGCGGTGATACTTTTTCACGATTCAGCGAGAGTTCTCCGGCATCGGCCAGTGAAAGGGTACGCAGATCTTCCACCAAGCGTTCTAGATGACGTGCCTCCTGATACATCGCCTCGAAGCGCTCAGGGGTTGGCTTCAGCACCCCGTCGCGCAATGCCTCCAGGTAGCCGACCATCACGGTGAGCGGCGTGCGCAATTCGTGTGCGATATCGGCGGTCATCTGCCGGCGCATCTGATGCGCTCGCGCAAGATCCGCGCTCATCTGGTTAAAGGCGGCTGCCAGCTCTCCTAGCTCATCATGGGAACGGACAGGCACACGCTGCTCCAACTCTCCACGCGCCATCGCCCGTGTGGCAGTGGTAAGCTCACGCAACGGCTGGGATAACCGCCGTGCCAGGAAGACACCCAAGACGAGAGCGATCGCCATGGCGATCGAGGTTGCCATAAATGAAGCGTAGTTGATGCGGCTTAGATAACGGACCTCGCGAGGTGCCATCTCGGGAGGAAGCCCGGTTGGTAGCACTGTCCCAACCACCCGGCCATCCACCGTGATCTGGATACCCCGGCGTAAGACATCCATGTCCACGCGCTCGCCCGCCTGGTACGGGCCGGCCGGCACCACCACAACGCCGTCCCGGTCCGCCAGTGCAAATACCGAGGGCATCATCTCACACATCCGTCCACACCTGACCATTTGGCGGTGCATCATCTTACGTCCGGTTGAAGAGAGGAACATTGGCATACGGTTGTGCAGAAAAATTTCGACACCCTGCCATGAACCAGTGACCTCGTAGTAGCTCTGTACCTCAGCCACGAAGGTGTTCTCCGCCCGTTCCGCCACCAATCGGTCGAACTCGCGTAAGATCACCCAGCGGGCGAACAGAGTGCTCAACATTACCCCGACGATGCTCACCACCATAAAAGCCAACACCAGCTTGAAGGTTAGCGAACGGAACACGGCAAACCTTTTCATCCTTCCTCTTCCTGAGGACGGAAGCGATAACCTACTCCGAAAACCGTCTCAATATAACGTGGGTGGCTTGCGTCCGGTTCAATCTTAGTGCGCAGATTACGGATATGTACATCGATGGAACGTTCCATGGTTTCCACTGAGACTCCCTGCACGGCTTCCAAAAGGGCAGCGCGCGAGAAGACCCGTCCCGGCGTGGCCATCAGCGTGGCCAGCAGCTCAAACTCGGTAGGTGTCAGACGCACGTGACGTCCGCCCACGGTGACGGTGCGCGCGCCGCGATCCAAGGTGATGTCTGCGACCCGCAACACCTCTGCGCCAGAGGCCCTTTTCTCCACACGCCGCAACACGGCGCGGATGCGTGCCACCAGCTCGCGCATGCTGAAAGGCTTTGTGACGTAATCGTCAGCTCCCAGCTCCAGCCCTAACACCTTGTCCGATTCCTCCAGCTTGGCAGTGAGGAGGATGATCGGAGTGTCCTGTTCTTTGGTGAACGTGCGCATAAACTCGTAACCGCTCATTTCCGGCATCATAATGTCCAGCAAGACGAGATCGGGTTTTTCTCGTCGCGCTACGTAAAGTGCATCCCGACCATTTTCGGCCACAACGACGCGAAACCCTTCTTCCTCGAGATATTCACGCAGCAGCCGGCGCACGTTTGCCTGGTCATCCACTACCAAAATCGTTTTGCCCATATTTTCCACCGTCAAGTTGCCGCCAATTGTGCAGCACTTGAACCTATCACCTCCACATAATAAACATGATAACCTGGTTTATCGCCAAATTCCCAAAACAAAAGGGATGTTCCAGACACCCGCTGAGCATCCAGAACATCCCAATCGTCGCCCGATGCGCTGACGATATTAGAGAACGTTATGCTCTCCTTTTATTCTGTGGGCTGTTGCGGGGGCTGCTGCCAGCAACCCATGGGGCCGCCCAGCCAACCGCACATTCCGCCTCGACCACGCATAAAGCCACCGGATCTGCCCTGCGGTCCCTTGGGCCCCCGTGGCCCACCGTCCCAGTCATGCCATCTGCCCCAGGTACCCATGCCCGGGCCACGGCCCAGACCCATGCCGGCGCCACGACAGAAGCAGCCACAACCATCTTGCCATGCATCAGTACCGAATCCCCAGAAGCCCTTCTCCAAGCCTTCGATCAGCCAGTCCGCTTTCTCGCGGCTGAGGCGACCGGTCTGGACAGCTTGTTCGATCAGCTGCTTCTGCACATCGCGGCATGCCACCCGCACGGCATCGTGCACCGCTGTCAGAGACACGCCGGCGCGATCGGCCAGCTCAGCCAGGGTGCGACCGCCCCACAGTTCCGCCGCCAGCTGGTCGGTGCTGAGGTTCAGCGCCTTGGCAGCGGCTTCGAAGCCTGCCTGGCCACACATGCCAAAGCCAAGGCCACCCGGCCAGCCGCATACCGGTCCTATGTTGGGGGGCTGCGGAGCCTCGACCGACACCTCCTGCGCCAGCGCGCTACTGGTTACCACAAGCGCCGCCAGCACGCCCACTGCCAACACACCTGCCAGAACAAACTTGACCCTTTTCCACATAGTTCCTTTCCCCCTTTCATTTTATCTTGTTGCGCTATTTGCCTTGCTGCTCGGCGGGAAAACCGAATCCCTTAATACACTCCCAGCATACATCATGGTCGGTTAAGAAATTGTTAAGGAGCTATGGAAAAGATATTTACTTTTGGGAGCACTTCAAGTGAGGGATGTTGCTTTATTCGGTCTGGATGGCTCGCGTGGCGCGGTTCTCTTCTTGTTGCCGGCGCAGGCGCAGCTGGCCGCAACCCGCCTGGATATCCAGGCCACGCCGCAGCCGTACGGTACAGGTGATGTGATGTTGTTGCAAGATATGCTGGAAAGCCTGTACTCGCGCGCGTGGGGAGGGACGCAGAGGGCTGTCCGGTATGGGATTGAGTGGGATCAGATTCACGTGAGCCAGCAAACCAGTCAGTAGCTCGGCCAGTTGGTGGGCGTCCTCGTCGCGGTCGTTGACCTCGGCGATCAGAGCGTACTCAAACGAAACGCGCCGGCGAGTCTGCGCGATGTAATAGCGACACGCTTCCAGCAGCTGGGCCAGTGGAAAGCGCCGGTTGATCGGCACCAGTTGGTCGCGCAATGCGTCATTGGCGGCATGCAATGAAACGGCCAGATTGACTTGTTCCGGTTCATGGGCCATGCGGCGAATGCCGGGCACAAGCCCCACCGTGGACAGGGTCATCGCCCGTGCGCCCAGGCCAAACCCTTCTGGATCGTTCAGGCGGCGGATGGCAGCCCAGGTTGCTTCATAATTCGCCAGTGGCTCGCCCATGCCCATCAACACCACGTTGGTGATGCGCTCTCTCCGAACGGCGACCTGACGCGCGAAGTAGAGCACCTGGGCGACAATCTCACCTGCGCTCAGATTGCGTTGGAAACCGCTCTGCCCCGTAGCACAGAAAGAACACCCCATAGCGCAACCCGCTTGGGTGCTCACACAGACGGTGTGCCGTCGGGCATAGTTCATCAGAACGGCTTCTACCTGGGCGCCATCCGGCAGGGCAAAAAGCACCTTGTGCGTCTGCCCATCCCGCGAGTGTAAGGTCTCCAGTGGAGTAAGTGGATCCCAGATGGTCTCTGCGCCCAGCCGCAGGCGCAGCGCTTTGGGCAGGTTGCTCAGCGCCTCGGGCGTGGCGGCCAGCTGGCGGTAGAGACCGTGCCATACCTGTTGGACGCGATAGGCGGGCTCGCCCCACGCCTCCAAGAGACTTTGCAGCTGCGGCTTATCCAGGTCGAGCATGCTGGGGCGCTGCAGAGGAGAAACTTGCTCATAAGAAAGCGCTTCTGGTAGGAATGTTTTCATGGCCAAGCTGCTGCCAGCTCTTGAATGCTTCCAAATACCCAGTCGGGCTGGATCGGGCTGTTGGCGAGCTGGGTAGCATTCGTAGCACCGCTGAGCACCAGAATGCTGCGCATCCCAGCCCGTTGGCCACCCAGGATGTCGGTCTCCAGGCGGTCGCCCAATACAGCGGCATGTTCTGCGGGCACCTGCATTGCCTCCAGCGCAGCATCGAAGATCGCCCGTTCCGGCTTACCGATGATCAGAGGCGCGACACCGGTCGCCGCCTGCAGATAGGCCAAGGTGGCACCGTTGCCAGGCATTAGACCGCGCTCGCTCGGCAGCGTGACATCGGGATTGCAACCGATAAAACGAGCACCGGCGCGGATGAGCAAGGTAGCCTCGGCCAATTTGGCATAGGTCAGCTGGGTGTCCAGTCCCACCACCACGTAGTCGGCCGCGTTCCCGTCGCTGAGTTGCAAGCCGTGCTCGAGCAGCGCTTGCAACAAGCCATCCATACCGATCACATAAACGCGTGCCCCTGGCATTTGGCCGGCGACATAGCGGGCGGTGACGAGCGCTGAAGTAAGGATCTCCTCGGGTGCTACTTGCACCCCCATGCGCGCTAGCTTGGCGACATACTGCTCCGGAGTACGGGTGGGATTGTTGGTTGCCAGGCGGAAGCGAATGGGACGGTTGCGCAGCAGCTCAAAGAAAGCGTGCAGGCCCGGCATCGGTGTATCACCGCGCCAGAGCACGCCGTCCATATCAATCACCAACCCTTGAATATCGCGCAGCTCTTCGGGAGATCGGTAGCTCGTACGGTCTGAATCAACCATCGGCGCAACACCTCGGATGCAATTTAGAAAGCTTCATACGGTGGGCACAAACAACCATACGCAAAGCAAGCGCAGCAAGCATAACGCTGCCAATGCAATCCCGATCACTACTTGGCCCGTCAACATGGTGAAAGGAGCCGCATAGAAGGCGGCAAAGAACACGAAGGCCGCGGTCGTGAGCATAGCCAGAGCACTGCCGATGGGATTCGAAGCGCTACGAACCATGCGGCGCAGTGCTAGGATCATCGGTGGCAACTCACCCAATGAGAATACCAACACAAAAAGTAACAAAAACCAACTGGCCAACCCTGGAGGTATGAGACGCGGCACAAGATTGCTCACTGTGAGGTGTACGACAACCCCCGTGAGCAATGCTGCAGCCACTATACCTCCCAGCGCGGCGAGCAACAATGACTTAAGTGGCATGCTTTTCGGAGTGATCCTGTTCTTCTGCTGTTCTGCGCGCTAGATCGCGCTCCACTTCGACGGCAGCAGTGGCAATCGCCCAGCTAACCAGTCCCCACGTAGCACCGGAAATCAGCGCCCCCATACCAAGTGACCAGGCGGTCACCGGTGTGGTGGGGTCACGGATCACCCCGATGATGGTGAGGATGGCCCCCAGAGCGGCAAATACGCTGCCCACTTTCGCCGGGCCGTTCATACGCTGCCAGAGATTTCGTTTATCCATCGCGCGTGAACACCCTGCTCGCATTAGTTTTGGGAGAGATTTTAGCAGCCCTTACGGGTGAGGGCAAGCATCCTCGATGGCCATAACAAGAGGATGAAACCGCTTCCGGACGGTCGCGGCTCGGACATATAGTTGGGGCGGACGAGGACACCCGGCGGCATGCCCACCCGGCACGACTTCTGCCGCCAGCTATCCACCCCCCAATTGAAATGTGCCCCGTGCATTCCCAATCTTTGCCCTTTGGGATTGTGTCCCTTATAATGGAGGTGTAATCCGCTAGTATGGGAAGATAAGGGGCATATCCGGACGAAGCGGCGATGGCGTTACACAAGCAAGGAATGGGCATCCATCACACAGTGGCTCTTTTGACCAGGCTGCTGCGCGAGATATTTCTGATTGTGCGGCTGATGTTCGATCACCGTGTGCCTTTATGGGTGAAGTTCATTCCCTTGCTCACCGTGCTTTATATTTTGTCACCCATTGACTTGAGCCCCGATCCCATTCTGGGGCTGGGACAGCTGGACGACACACTCACCCTGCTGATCGCATTGAACTTGTTCCTAGCGCTATGTCCGCGCGAGGTGGTGGAACAGCTGCGACATGGATTCAAGCGCAAGAATGCACCGGATTCCGAGGCGGAGGTGATCGACACAACCTATCGTGTGTTGGATGATTAAGGGGGCGGCGGTTGGGGTACCGCCCACTTGCTATTTAAGGAAAGGTGGAACGAGGCATGGCCGATTCGATCCATTATCGCCATCCACAGGAAGTAGCAGCGCGTCTGGAAGTTTCGGCGTTTACACTCCATCAGTGGACGGAGCAGTTTGCTGACTTTCTGTCACAAGAGGCGCGCTCAAACGATGCTGAGCATCCACGTCGTTACACCGACGAAGACCTGGCAACGCTGATTATGGTGAAAGGATTGCTGAGCGAAGGTCTCAGCCACGATGAGGTGCGCCAGCGTCTCGATGCGTTGCGCATAGCCACACAACCCGCAACAGCGTCAACCACGCCGGATCAACCACCGACGCCGGTGGTCGGTCCGCCTGCTTTGCCGATTGCGCCGGCAATTGCCTTCCTCAGCGACACTTTGCATAACGTGGTCACCAGTCAACAGGCAGTGCTCAACAGCCAGGCAGCAAACCGCGAGCTGCTCGGCGTCGTGCTGCAGGATAACTTCAACTTAAAGGAAGAGAACGCACGTCTGCGCGAGCGCATGCTAGAGTTAGAGCGTCAGATGGCCCAGCTAGGACGCGAGCAGGAAGCGCGGCGTGAGGCGCTACGCGCCGAGATGGAGGCCAGAATGCAAGATCTGCAGCGGATGGTTATGTTACAATCGCGTTCCGGGTGCCTTGGGGGGCTGTTCGGCCTTGGCCGCTAAGGGCACCACTCCTGAGGAGCGGCGGTTATGCGGTTTCTCCGATTTATGATGGGTTTCAGCATCGGTCTGGCGCTGGGTTGGGCACTGGCCATTTTGCTTGTGCCACAATCGGGTCGCGAAGTGCGACGCCGTCTGCAAGAACGGTGGATGAGAACTCTGGAAGAGGCACGTAGCGCGGCCGAGGAAACACGCCGGCAAGCTTACATTCGCTTGGCCGAATTGAAAGCGTCCGAAAGCCGAGAATAGGCAACCTCGTGCACCGGCGCTCGTCTGCAGGACATCGTGCAGGGAACCGTTCCTTTTGACAAAATCGCCCTTTCTCCCCACTCCCCATGACGGAAAGGCATATAGATGTGTCCGTCGAAGATGCAAGATCGGCACGCTCCACTCGGACGACCGATTTCCTTGGCCTGCTATGGCGCGTGCTGACCAGTCCCCGGTTGACTCTCGTGGCTTTGCTCTGGCTAGGCGGTGTCATCGGTCTTAGCCAAATTATCCCACAGCCCCTTTATTCGCTCGAAGAACCGCTGGCATATAGCCAGTGGTTCGCAAATATGCCCCAGTTTCTATGGCCGTGGGTGGATGACCTGCGAACACTGGGTTTTTTTCATCTGCGTACTTCGGTGTGGTTACGGCTGCCGTTGGCGTTGTTGTTTTTCCATGCCTTGGCGATGTGCACTTTCACATTTCCTGTGGCGTGGCGACGTACATGGGCTCGCGCTGAACTGACCGAATCTCTGGAGGGCAGTCAGGATGAGACACCCCCCACCTTGGGCCGTCCGCTGGGACTAGCAGTGTGGTACGCAGCATCCGTCGAACACGTGTTCTCACACACGACCCAACGGCTGGTCCAGGATGGCTACACGGTACAAAGCAACCCGCGTGCATGGTTGGGATTGGCGTGGCGCAGACGTCTTGGCTGGTGGGCATTGTGTGGCGTTTACATCGGCCTGGCCCTGTTGGCAATCGGGTTGTTGTGGCATAGCTGGTTGAGCCGCACCCATGTAGTGGAACTACAACCCAGCCAAACTATCTCCGTGCCAGGTTTTCCAGAGCTGAAACTGCGGTTGGAGGACATCCGCATCACCGGCGATCCGCTTGATCCATCTCAAGGGGTGGCACAAGTGCGTCGCGCCAATGCCGAATCTGACAGCGAGGTGATCACCCTGCCCCTGCACGCTGGGAGGATGATCGGTGGGATGTGGTGGACGGTCGTGGACATCGTCCCAAGAGTGGAAGTGACCGCCTGGGATGTCCGCGGTAATCAGAGGTTGGAGTTGTGGTCCTTTGTGCCTCTCGCGCGTGCGACTGAGCGCGTGCGGCTATCCCTCTCGGGTGAGGGAAATGCGAGCTTTGCCAGCCTGCCTACGCAAAACGTCACCGTGCGCGTCGGACACGCTTCAGAGAAAGACGTGCCCGCTGGCCGATTCACCCTGAGCTTCTTCCACGGGGTTGAGACAGATCCAGCTTGGGTTGCCACCCTCGGCGATGGCGATGAAGTGATCTTCGAGGGTGTGCGCTATCGCACCTCGCTGAGCTATGATGTGCAGCTACGTATTCAGCAAGGTTGGGGATGGGTATTGGCAGCGTCGGGATGGCTGAGCATCGCGCTCGGCGGTCTATCGCTGGTATTGTGCCGCCCCATATGGTTGGTGATGCGGACACAGGAAGCGGCAGGTGGCTGTCACATGACCATCTGGGTGGACACACTTGCGCCACACACCCCTTCGCTCGAGTGGTTGCACACCCTGGGCCGGGCCTCCGCTGATGAGGAGCGTTTGGGTCGATGACCGCGCAAGCACCCTTGGTGCTCACAGCAGGCGGTACGGTTGCGGTGCTGATGTGGCTGCTGGCACTCGGCTGGTACTTACGCCACCCGGTCCAGATGGAAGGGGTCACTGCACGCCCCATCGTGGCTCACGTGCTCACACGCCTGGGGCTTTTGATCGGCACGGCAGGGTGGGGCGGCTATGCGGCGCTGATGTGGCCGCAACTCCCGTGGCGCGTGGCAGTATTGCCTCCCGTGGCCTTAGCCGCATTGGTGGTACACATGCTCTTAACACGACGCTTATCTGGGGTGTTTCTGCGGCTATGGTGGTATAGCTGTGCGCTCATCGCTTATAGCACTACGTTAGCTTCCTTCTGGATACGAGATGGTGCAGGAGCGCTTGTTATCCCACCGGCATTCATTCTAGTGGTGATCC
>JANXAX010000052.1:0-9067 GCA_025062175.1 Anaerolineae bacterium
CGCAGGGTCTCCAGGTCCTGCGCCGACGAAGTATACCACCCCCGGTTCCATCATGGCGCCCACGACGCCTCCGTGTGGACATGTTCCGAGCCTTCCGGTGAATGCGTGTGTTCATGATGAGCGTGGGAGCCATGCAGGTGATGTGTGTACTGGGGCTGCCCCACCTGCGCCTCATAGCCGGCCATCGGGAAGCGATATTTGCAAATGTCACATGTCATGGCCGCACTACTCTCCAGCGCTTCTTGCCAACGCTGCTGTGCCACCTCGAGCAGCAGCGGATGCGGCGCCAGGTAGGTCGCATGGATGATGCGCAAACCCCGCCGGGCGGCGACCTGCGAAGAGACCGTCAGAATGTCTTCGTAAACACGTCCAGTGAATAAGATGTAGGGAGCGACTAATACCTGGCGTGCCCCAGCTGCATGACAATAATGCAACGCCTCCTCGATCGTCGGGCGCGCCACCGCCTGAAACGCGTAGGTAACGAAGCGATACGGGCGCTGCTCGAACAGCAGATGGGCGGTGCGCGCCAACTCGCTATTGCTGTCGGGGTCGCTGCTGCCGCGGCCGACGACAAGCACACTACTTTCTTCGAGTGGAAGCGCACCAAACGCACGCTGATGCGCCTCCCGGAGCCGCAGATCCAGCAAGTCAACCAGCTTGGCATGAGGCCCTAGAGGGGTGGCGTAACGAAACGCCACCTCTGAAAAGCGCTGACGCGCCCATTGGATCGCCGTGGCGACGTCGTTTTTTTCGTGATTGGCCGCTCCGAGGAAGATCGGCAGGACCACTACCGTCCCCCCAGCTCCGGCTTCCTGGGCAGCTCGTTCAAGCCCGCTCGCCATATCTGGTTCGGCCAGCTCCAGAAAACAGCTGTGCGCTGGCTGACCGCTCAGAGCAGCGAAATCTACAACGAAGCGATTGAACTGCGCGATAGCTTCTGCACGTCGGCTGCCGTGCCCGACCAGCAAAGTAACCATCGAGGTCATATACTCCAATCTCCATCTGCACTGAATTGGAAACTTTTTCCTTCGCCATCTGTGCTCTCCGCGCTGGATGGGGTTGATACGAGGACGCGCTCTTCTTCATCTTCATCGAACCCTGGGTCCACTTTCCACCACACGCGGGACAATTCGGTCTGCTCCAGCACCGTGCGATTGGTCAGCAGCGCTTTCGGGGTGCCGCTGAAAACCACCTGCCCCTCCTGCAGTACAATTACATAGCTGGCCCAATAACGCACGACTGAGAGGTTGTGCGTGGCCATGAGGATCGTCTTGCCGCGGTCGTAGAAACGCTGCAGAATGTCGAAGAAGGTGAGCCGCATCCATGGATCCAGGCTGGCGAGTGGTTCGTCGGCGACGAGCACTTCTGGTTGCATTGCTAGGACGCCGGCCAGCGCCACCCGCGTCTTTTCCCCGCCGCTGAGGGAATGGGTGGGCCGGTCGAGCAGGTGGGTGATCTCGCATATTTCGGCGGCTTCGAGGACGCGCCGGCGCGCCTCTGCTTCGCTGAGGCCCAGGTTGAGCGGGCCGAAGCTGATATCTTGCGCCACGCTGGCGCTGAAAAGCTGACTGTCAGGATTCTGAAAGATCATCCCCACCTGCTGGCGTAACTTTTTGAGCGAGGCGCGGTCATAGGCCAAAGGCCGGCCGCGGAAAGACACTCGACCGCAAAGGGGACGGTAGAGCCCGTTGCAATGGAGAAACAAGGTGGACTTGCCTGCTCCGTTGCGTCCCACCACTGCGATCTTCTCTCCTTCGGGAAAGCACACGTTCACGTTCCGCAGGGCAAGCTGCTTATGACCGGGATACCGGTAGCAGACGTTCTCAAACTCAAACAGCGTTTTCATTCCAAGCTTTCATGCAGAACCTTCATGCCATCGCCCACAGCAGCACTAAGTTGGCCATGATCACAGCGCCCAGGACGGTGAAGAGGGGGCTGAATCGATAGGTCATGGGCAGGACGCGCAGGTCGCCGTTGAAACCGCGCGATTCAAGCGCGATTTGCAACTCTTTGCCACGTCGGTAGGCTTCGACGAACAGCCGGCTGGCGAGCAAAGCGGCGTTGTGAATCGCGCGCATACGGGATGTCAGATAGCCCAGGCGGCTGTCCTGCGCGATGTACATCGTGTTGGCGCTCTCCAGCAGCACGAAAATCGAGCGGTAGGTCACCGTCATAATGTCGATCAGCACTGACGGGATATGCCAGCGGCGCAATAGTTCGATGATGTCCACCAGCGGCGTAGTGAGTGCCAGGAAGTTCATCGCCGCGGCACAGCCGAGCGCACGCATGACAAGGGCAATTCCCTGCCAGAGCGTGGCCGCAGAAGTCGATATCCATAAGGGTCCCAGTGGCCACGACCACGCGGTGGAGTCGGATGGTGCGCTAGGACCGATGCTGATCAGGATGCCCGGAATGGTCATCAATATAAACCCGCCCTCGACCACGAGCACCCGTCCAAACGTACGTGCCGGCACGCCGGCAACGGGCACGACCAGCAGGAACATCCAAGCGATGCAGGCGATGCTCACCGCCGGTCTATCGAGTGCCAGACAGAGCAGCAGCACCAGCAGTGCAACCGCCGCTTTGTGATCCGGCGGCACCGTACGCAGCCGGTTGGTGTAGGCGTACCGTTCGATCAGCTGCACGGGAGCATCACCTGGTGTTTCAGAAGCTTATCCGCTTGCGATGCGCTGTCACAAGAGAGTGATACCGAGAAAGGTGGTCACGCTGCATCCTATGAGCGCTTGACTGTCCGCCCCTGGCCTCGCTTGTAGCCGAAAAAGTAGCCGATCAGGATGCCGCCCACCGCGGCCTGTAAGGCGAACAGCATGCTCTCTGTCTCACCGCTGGGAGGCTCCCAAATGCTTTGGATCCATGTGGGGTCGTAATCCGGCGCGATGCTGACCACCGCTTCCGAGCCGGCTTCATCAGCGCCGGCGAATTCCGCTTCCGAGGCGACCACGAACGGTAGTACTATCAATACCACAACCACGACAGCGCTGAGAAGATATAAGGCAACAGGAGCGTTCTGAAATGGTGTGTTCGGACGCTTCATCGCACGACACTCCTTATCAAACCAAGCTCTTGGAATTCGACCTCCGCAGAGGTGCGCAGGAGATTAAACACCAAGGCGGCTAGGATGCCCTCACTGATGGCAAGCGGCACCTGAGTGACGGCAAAGATGGTGATGAACTTGAGCCACGAACCAACGATGCCGCTGAGCGGATCTGGGAAGGCCAGCGCCAGCTGGGTGGCGGTGACGACATAGGTGAACAGGTCGGCAATCATCGCCGTCAGAAAGACGCTCAGCCAAGCGGAGGTCCGATAGCGCAGGAGATGCCAGATCCCGGCGGCGAGCAGGGGGCCGGCGACCCCCATGCTGACCACGTTGGCGCCCAGGGTCGAGATGCCCCCGTGGGCCAGCAACAGCGCCTGGAAGATCAGCGCAATCGTGCTCAGGATGGTCACCACAAAGGGGCCGAACAGGACGGTGCCCAGGCCGGTGCCGGTGGGATGGCTGCTCGAACCGGTCACGCTCGGCAGCTTCAGCGCGCTGAGGACGAAGATAAACCCGCCGGCCAGCCCGAGCAGCAGCCGGAGCTCCGGCCGCGCGGTGACGATCTGGCGGACTCTACGGAAGCCCAAGATCCAGAACGGGATCGCCACCACCCACCAGAAGGCCGCCCACGGCAGGGGAAGGAAGCCTTCCATAATGTGCATCCGCTGGGGAGCGGCCCAGGCGGTTGAAGCACCGAGCAACAGGATGGCCAGAATCAAATAAAACAGTTGAACAGGGCGCACACGGAATCGGAACATCAAACCACCTCCTGGGATTTTGGTGAGTCCAGCGTGGGCGAGCCGGTTTCGCTCCGCGTCCCATTTCCGGTGCAGAGGAATCCTCGAAATTGCGACGCGCAGCCCCCTACACGCGTGGATATCCGGTTGGCGCAATGAACAAAAACCCCACCTTGCGGTGGGTTGGACACGACATAAAAAGTCATTTGCGAGTCGGGGTGAGGGCGGGAATTCGGGCTTTGTCCTTCAGGACACTACCGTTGCGGGACAGCGCCGGACTGGACCTCGTGTGAGGGTAACCGGTCTTTCCCCCTTCGGCACCGTACATCCGGGTACTGGTGCACCCTCACCGCAACTGTGTGTTTAGTTATCGAATTTCTATAACACTATAGCACACCTTCCTAAGCCGGGCAAATTCGCTGGAGTGATTTCCAGATCGGGGGCGAATGGAAGCGGCCGGCCTAGAAACGGCTGGCGCATGAGGACGCACCTGACGAGCGCGCCGCCGAGTGCCCCCTGCAGGGATACCGCCGTCCCCGTCCGTAGAGGCGGACGACCACAGGCCCACGAGTGGCGATCTTGATCGCTGGGCTTGTAGATGATGATAAGCATCCGAGGAGAGAACGGCTGCTTGCACACACGCGACGCGGATGGTCGGAAAGACGCTCAGACCCCGTGTCGTGGGGTGTACCAGAGAAAACCGCCTAAGCGATATCGCGTACTTGGACCAGAGGGATTGTGCGATGTGCGCACACGCACTTTCGCCAGAAATCCGATGACGCGCACTTTGCAATGTGATACTATGTAAACGCAATGTGTGATGAAGAACGTGGAGACCATTGCAGGAAGGTGGGATAAGATGATTGTCAAGGGAATGCAACTGGTGATTCGGTTTGTTCTGTTCGTTTTGATCTTGGTCGCCGGCACGGCAAGCGCCCTGGTAGTCGGCGAGTCCCCTGGGACGGCGATGGCCAACTTGGCGAACGTCTCGGTACTGGCGATAACCCGCGCAACGACCGAAAACGTCTTATATGCGGCGCTGACGGGTGGCAATCAGCCGACCGGGATCTATCGTTCGACCGACAATGGGATGACCTGGCAGCTAGTCAGCTCGGGGCCAGGTGCAGCGATCAATGCCTTGGCGGTGCATCCGACGCAGCCGGAGCGCATCTATGCCGGTACGGCCGGAGGAGCGCTGGAGGTTGCCTCCAGCCTTTGGTACAGCGACGATGGCGGGTTCACTTGGCGGCGCTTCGGGTTAGGACTCCCGGCTAGCCCCTACGGCATCGTCCCTGCTGTGACGGCGCTAGCGGTGGACCGCGCTCGCCCGGAGATCCTCTATGTGGGTACCGATGGACAAGGCGTCTATCGTTTCAACGTGGAGCGCCGTCACTATGAGCCAGTGGGTGGGCTATCACTTTATAATGCTTACGTGCGCAGCCTGGTGGTTGCCTCAGATGGCAAGCTCTACGCAGTGACCAACGCCGGGACGTTCGTTCACAGCGGCGATGTCTGGCAACCGCTGGAAAACCTTCCGGAGCTGCCGGTGAGCCTGGCCGTGGCGCCTAGAAACCCACAAATCCTTTATGCCGGCGGGAGCTCTATCGGGATCAGTCGCAGCACGGATGGGGGGCAGAGCTGGCAGACAGTGAACAATGGCATCCTGACGCTGCCAGGTGCCGCCCTGCGAGTGACCGCGCTGGAGGTGGATGAGAACGACGCCAATCACGTCGTTGCGGCAACCGTGTGGGGATTAGGCGGACGACTGGTGGGAAGCACCCTGTATGAAAGCCGCAGCGGAGGTCTCAGCTGGGTCAAAGTGGCGGAGGTGCAGGGCATTGTCCATCGGGTCACCTTCCATCAGGGGGCTCTGTACGCAGCCACGTCAAACGGGCTGGTCCGTCTCGGGGATGCTGCCCCGCCGGCGCCGGTACCCTGGCTGGCTGATTGGGCCAAGCTGCGCAATCCAACCGGGGTGCAGATCCTGGTCCTGATCCTGACACTCGCACTGGCCGGTTTAGTGTTGGCTTGGCGCCGAGAATGGTTCACGCGGCGCGCAGCTTGCTCCACGTGCTGACGGAAAAGGCACGACTGGCTCAAGTGCATCTAGTTCACGACACAGAAATCCTCCCGGATGTGGAGGATTTCTGTTTGTTTCTAGCATTTAGCTGAAGGTGCTCTTTGAGGAGAAAAGCCGTAACAAAGGGGTACCGAGCATCGGTCAGGCGGTGCTGTGCGCTGCCGGTGCACATTCCGGGGTATAGTCCTGTCAACAGGGAGCATTAAATGGTCCTGAAAATCTGCGAAAAATCTCTTGACATCGGGATGCTTTTATGTTATAGTTTTTAATGTACACGTGTGCAATAGTCTTCCTAACAAACAATTGCTATGGAGATGGGGGTGTGACGTCGCGACGAGGTCCACGAGACGGGTGCGATTTTCTATACAGTGATCTAGCCCTCTAGCCCCTCCACTACAGCATATTGAACAGCATCGGGGCTGAATGATGCTATTCTTGGGACAAGGAGGTGCCTATGATGTGAACTGTGTGAAAGTGTTCCCCACATATATGCAGAACCTCCTATCACTATTTGAGGCCATCTCGTGCAGTATTAGATGAAAAGGAGGGGTAACCTATGGCAGGTATGCACCGTTCTATCTCACTGGTAGTGACAGTTGGGCTTTTAATGGCGATGTTGGTGGTCAGCGCCAGCATGCCGGCGACGACGGCTGCCCAGGAGCCGAAGTACACTTTCTACTTTGTATCGCATATCGGGCCGGCTGACCCTAATATGAAATGGCTGACCCAGTCCATCGAAGATGCTTCCAAGATTTTCCCCGTCAAGGTCAACTATGTAGCGCCCGAGCAGTTCTCCGTAGAGCAGCAGGTGAATATGCTGCAAACCGCCATCGCGGCCAAGCCGGATGGGTTGATCGTCCCTATCACTGACCCGGCTGCACTGGATGCCCCGCTGCGTGAAGCGATCAACGCCGGCATCCCAGTGATCGCTTCGAACATTGCTGACCCGCGACCGGCGCCGCAGAAGATCCCGTATCTCACCTATGTGGGAGGGGATGAATACAAGACCGGCGTTCAGATGGCCGAGCGCATCCTGAAAGAATTCGAGCCCAACCTGCCCAAGCGCGTTGCCTGTGGCATCGGCCATGTGGGACATGTGGGTGCTGAGATGCGCTGTCAGGGGTTGATCGACACGCTCCAGCCCAAGGGTGTGACAGTTGAGAAGGTCGCCCTGACGGAGGAGCCGGCCAAGATCGCCGACACCTGGCGCAGCTACCTGCAGGCCAACCCGGACACCGAGGCTATCTGGATCGTGACGATGTTGGCCACCCCATATGTCTATAACGTGACCAAAGAGTTGGGGCTGACCGACAAGGTCAAGATCGCCACCGTGGACGAGAGCCCGATGTCGGTCGAGGGCATCCTGCGTGGCTATGTCATCGCCACACACAGCCAACAGTTCTACCTGCAGGGTTACCTGCCGGTCGTGTGGCTGTACATCTACAAGGAATATGGCTATGTACCACCTCCCGAGGAGATCATCGGCCCGGTGATCATCGACAAGAGCACCGCAGCGGATTGGAAGACGCGGTTGGTGAACCTCTTCGGCGAGCAAACGTACAACGAGCTGGCCGGCTGGGGTCAATAGCAATAGCGCGCATCTACGAGAGGTTGCGGCAAGTCGCAACATAGAATTGCCCGACAGAAACGTTTGACATCCGCAGGTGATGCGCGTCTGTTCTGTGATCGGGGTTTGGGGTCGCCTCACCCCGATGGTACAGTGGGTAGGCCACCTCTTCGCGGAGGTGGCCTACCTTTAACGGAATTTCATCAACCGTTTGCTCGCTCATTCTATCATCCTCAGAGCAGGAGGCTCATCAACGCGTATGCATCTTATAAGAACAATGGGCAAGCGGCCCGAGCTAGGAGTATTGATCAGCTTGGGCGTGGTATGGCTGGTGTTTGTGTTTCTCTCAAGGGGCAAGTTTGCCGGACTCGGAAACGTGGCCGCTCTGCTAGCGCAGAGCGCCGAGTTGGGCATTGTGACGGTCGGGGTCGCCTTCACCCTGATCTGCGGCGAGATCGACCTCTCGGTGGGCTCGGTATATGGATTGAGCGGGCTGCTTTTCGTATTGCTGGCGGACAAGCTGGGCAGCGTGCCTGCCTTTGTGATCGCCTTGGGGATCGCCTGCACGGCCGGTCTGGTGAACGGATTGGTGACCACTCGCACGATGGTGCCTTCCTTGATCGTCACGCTGGGCATGTCGATGTTCCTCAGAGGACTCATTTATTTCACCACAGGTGGGTTCACGCGCACCTTCACCGAGCTGGATTTTTTCATCAATGCACTGGGTGGTCCACTGGGAGGAGGGTTCAACATCTCCATCGTCTGGTTTCTCTTGATCGTGGTGATCTTCACCGTGATCCTCCGGATGACCCAATATGGCAACTTCGTGATGGCCGTCGGGGGCAATAAAGAAGTTGCGAGGGCAATGGGCATCGAGGTGAACCAGGTGAAGCTGATCACTTTTGTATTGTGTGCGGGTCTGGCCGGCTTAGCGGGCATGATCTCGGCCAGTCGCTTTCGTTCTGTCGCCGCGACGACGGGAACGACCACCGCGCTGGAGGCAATTGCCGCAGCGGTTATGGGCGGCTGTCTGGTAACGGGAGGTTATGGTACCATCCCCGGCGCTGCCCTAGGGGCCGTTCTCATTCCGGCAGTCGGCGCCGGTTTGGTGATGTCCGGTGCGCCGGCCTACTGGTATCAGGCATTCATCGGGGTGGTGCTGGTGGCAGCAGCAGTCCTGAATCTGGTGGTGCACAGGAGGACAATCGGACAATGACCTCTCGAGAACCTCTGGTGAGGATGGTGAACATTTCCAAGAAATTCGGCGAGGTGCAGGCGCTCAAACGCGTCTCTTTTGAGGTATACCCGGGTGAAGTGGTGGGGCTGCTGGGTGACAACGGTGCAGGGAAATCGACGCTGATCAAGGTGCTGACGGGGCTGCACCAGCCAGACGAAGGTGAGATCTACTTCGAAGGGAAAAGGGTGTTTTTTGCCTCACCGCGCGAGGCGCGCGACGCCGGCATTGAGACCGTCTACCAGGGCTTGGGTCTGGTCGATCTGATGACCATCTCGCGCAACTTTTTCTTAGGACGCGAGCTGACCAAGCAGGTGGGGCCTTTCCGCTTTCTCGATATGAAGCGGATGAATCAGGAATGCGAGCGGGTGCTCCATCAGATTGGAGTTCA
>JANXAX010000052.1:9077-11307 GCA_025062175.1 Anaerolineae bacterium
AGGAGGTCGCCGGACACGATCACCGCGGTGCTGTCTGGAGGAGAGCGGCAGTCGATCAACATCGGACGTGCGATGTATTTTGAGGCCAAGTTGGTCATCATGGATGAGCCCACCAATGCCCTCTCGGTGCGCGAGACCGAAATGGTGCTGGAATTCATCCAACGCCTGAAAGACCACGGCTTGCCGGTCGTTTTCATCACCCACAACATCTATCATGTATACCAGGTGGCAGACCGCTTTACCATTCTGGATCGTGGTGAAAAGACAGGTGATTTTGCCAAGAAGGACGTGAGCGCAGAGGACATCATCGAGGTGATTCGTCTCGGTCATTGCCCTGAGCGGTTGCAGCGTAAGAGACTGGATCTGCTTGTGAGCCAGGCAGTCACAGTTTGAAAGCACCTAATTCAAAATTCGCAATGAACATCATCAGTCCGTAGCAAGATGAGAGGAGGATTCCCCAATGTTACTCGCGATCAACGGGGCTACTACAATGAAAGCGTCGCTGCCACAAGACATCGCCGCCGCCAGTTCCGCCGGATTCAAAGCGCTGGAGATCTGGGCGGCAAAGCTTGACACGTATCTGGCTTCTCCACCTAACTCGGTGGAGACCCTGAGAGCGTTGCTCGATCAGGCTGGAGTACAGCCGGTTAGCTTCAACTCGATCGAGTTCATCACCTTCCGTCCGCCAAATGAATACGAGCAGATCCAAGCGCGTTGTCGACAGCTGTGCGAGATCGGCCAGGCGCTGAATTGCCGCAAGATCGTGGTCGTTCCCAGTCCCAAACCGGAAGGTGTCGGTTGGGAGGAGATCAAGCGTGAGTCGGTGCGTGTCCTGCGCGAGCTCGCGCAGCTCGCGGCGTCCTATGAGATGCAGCTGGCGTTCGAGTTTCTCGGCTTTAGCTGGTGCTCCGTGCGCACTCTGAGCGAGTGTTGGGAAATCGTGCGTGAGGTGGATCGTGCCAACGTGGGACTGGTGCTGGACACTTGCCACTTTTACGCCGGTGGCTCTGACCTGGACAGCATTGCCACAGTGGATGCGGCCAAGATTTTCATCTTCCACATCAACGATGTCGAAGCACGCCCTAAGGAGACTATCGAGGATGCGCATCGGCTGTTGCCTGGTGAGGGGGTCATCCCGCTGAACGAAATCCTCACCCGGCTACGGCACATCCACTATGACGGCCTCTGTTCGATCGAGCTGTTCCGCCCGGAGTATTGGGAGCGCGATCCAGCCGAGCTGGCTGCCGCGGCGCGTACCGCGACGCTACAGGTCGTGGGGCGCTTCTTCCAGGTGGTGTGAAGTCCTTTTTCATCAAAATTTCTTCGTCCAGCTCTTGACTTTGCAGCAATTTCGTGTATAATAGATAATGCACACGTGTGCAGGCAGAGCAGCGGTAGCGCACCTTGCCAAGCTCAGATAGTCCGAGACGATCGGATTGCCTGCGCGCATAGCTTGGGAACACTCTACCCACGACAGGAGAATAACTACGTATGGCTGAGACAAGCGTCATTCCAAAGGGTTTGATCCCCACCGAGCAACCCGACCTCTTCTTCGAGGACAATGCCGTAGGGCGGATGAAAAAAGAAGTCTGGGATATGACCGAAGCGCAGCTGGATGCGGTGCTGGCAGAGTATGGCATCCCCTCACCTTCGGAATGGGGCAAGGAAGGTGCTTACATCCAGACCACGCCTCGTTATAAGGTGATTGAAAATCGCCGCAAGAACGACATTGTGTTCATTCCGGTGGGCTGCACTGAGAACCACGGCATGCACCTGCCCAGCGCCGCCGACACACTCTTCGTCAGCATGATCTGTGAGGCGGTGCGGCGCTATACAGAAAAGCATCGTCCCGGACACGTCAACCTGGCGCTTCCGCCGCTCAACTACGGTGCCCATCCGTATCATCACGTCGGCATGCCTGGCACGGTGATCGTGCGCGAGCACATCGTGCGCGAGCTGCTGATAGACGTCATGTTGGGCCTGTGGAACGATGGCTTCCGCAAGCAGATCATCATCAACAACCACGGCCAGCTGTGGGTGCTCGAGTCGGCCATCCAGGAATTCCAGAAGCGCTACCAGCTGCCCGGCCTCTTCCGTGTGATCGACTGGCACCGCGCCGTGCGCGAGATGTTTCGCACCAAGGAGCGCGGTGGCAGCTGGGACACCAACTTTGTGCACGCCGATGAGTCGGAGACCTCCATCGCGCTGCTGCTCTTCCCCGAGATGGTCA
>JANXAX010000053.1 GCA_025062175.1 Anaerolineae bacterium
GCCGTCAGCATCACCAGGACGGCGAACAGTCCCCTCGGGATGTGCAAATGCATAGTTCCTCTATCCTGTTATGTTACAATTTTCACGACTTTATTGTACATCCCGGCCACCAGGGTGTCCATAGGTCAGACGGGACGAATCCAGTCCAAAAGACCCAGCCCAGCTATAGGTCTTTTGGGTCTTTACACGCCCCCCAGCGAGCTGGTGAAAGCCGCGCCAGAGGGGCGTGCCCTATCTCCATGCCGCGACCGTCCAGGAGCGGTGTGATCCCTCACCCCGACCCTTCCGCACGATGGGGGGAAGAAGCGCCTGCACCCTGGTCCCCTCCCATGCGGGGAGAGGGAAGCCGCTTGTGCACGCGCGCGGCTCGGGCTGACCCCCGCCCGCAGGCCCACGAGCAGCGGTTGGAATCGCTGGACTTATGGGATAACGCGCGGCCTTGGGACGCAGCCTTTGGCCGAGGGGACTATTTCAGGAGACCTTGGCGGTAGCCCTCGCTGACCGCGTGGCTGCGGTTCTTGGCACCCAGCTTGCGGTAGACATTGGCCAGGTGGTTCTTGACCGTCTTTTCCGCCATGAAGAGTTGCTCGGCGATCTCGGCGGTGGTCTTGCCCGCTGCGATGAGCTGGAGCACCTTGGTTTCGGTGCGGGTCAGGGTGGGGCGTGCGCGCACATCGTGGGCGACACGGCGATAGTCGTCCAGCAGATAGCCGGTGATAGTCGGGTCCAGCCAACCCTTGCCGGCGTAAATCGCGCGGATCGCCTCGGCGATGTCCGCCGCCTTCGCGCTCTTGACAATGTAACCGACCGCGCCGGCCATGGCCGCGGCACGCACATCGGCATCGTCATCCGACTCGGTCAGCACCAGCACCCGCACGTTGGGATAGCGCGCGACGATTTGCTCGATGGCGCGGATGCCACCTTGCGGGTCGTGGCGCGGCATGCGCAGATCCATCAACACCACATCGGGTTGCAGCCTGGCCGTGGCCGCGACCGCCTCCTCCGGCGAAGCCGCTTCTCCCACCACGGTGATGTCGTCCTGCCGATCGAGGAGCTTGCCCAGCAATTCGCGGTGCAAAGCGATGTCATCCGCGATCAACACCCGCACCGGCATCTATTCCTCCCCCATCCTCCTCCTGGCTCACGGGCAGCGCGATCAGCACCTGACACCCCTTCCCCGGAGCGGAGCGCAAGGTGAGTTCGGCGCCGATCTCTTGCGCCCGTTCGCGCATATTGCGCAACCCCATTCCGGTGGCGGCGTGCAGCGTTTGAGCGACGTCGAAGCCACACCCATCGTCGGCCACCTTCACCAACACCTGACCATCGACGCGGCGCACGGTGATCACGGCGCGGTTGGCGTGGGCATGTTTCCAGATGTTGGTCAGCGCCTCGGTGACGATGTAACCCACATGGCGCACCGCATCGACGGGCACCGGCAGCTCGCCACGCGGCAGCTTCAACAAGACCGGCAGTTCGGTGTTGTGCTGGAAGCGTTCCGCGATGCGCATCAACTCCTCACCCAGCGTCAGCTGGGTGGGATCCTGGCGCAACGCGCGCACGATCCAACGGATGCCTTCGTGCACCTCGCCCGCCATCGTGATGACGCGATGGAGTTCTTCTTGGGCGCCCTTGGGGTCTTCGGCCAGGAGCAAGCTGGCATACTCGGCGCGGCGGCTGAGAGCCGAGAGCTGGCTCAGCACCCCGTCATGGATGTCGGTGGCGATGCGGCGCCGTTCCTCTTCGATGGCCGATTGTTCCCGCAGCGCGTTGGCGCGATCACGGCTGTGTTGCCAGGCGATCATCATCGCGGCGAGCGCGGCGAGCAGCCCACCGGTCACCCAATAGCTGGCGCTGCGCAACACCACCTCGTCCACTTGGCGCAGCTCAATAATCCGCGCCGGAGTGTAGCCATCCAGGTACAGGGAGAGGCCGAACCCGAACGTCGAAGCGACCACCACGCCCCCCAACAAGATCGCGCGGCGAAAATGGTGTTCCGCACTGGGCAGGGAAAGCGCCGCGGTCACCGAAGGGATGAGCGAGTACAAGGAGAAGATGTTGCGGTAGCCGCCCCCCGCCAGGTTGACCAGCGCCAGGGCGATGGCGGTGTCGAGCATGATAAACGGGGTGGTGCGCAACCAGGGATTGATCGGGAGCGCCAGCACCATGATCAACACCGCCGTATACCCCGCCGCGATGACCCACAGCCCCATGAGCAGCTCGCTGCGCGCCGCGATGATGGGGTGTGGGTAGAAGGAAAGCACCCCAAACGCATACCCTAGCGCCACCACCCGGATCAGCATCGCCACCCAGGATAGGCGATACCCCACCTGTTGGGCGTTCATCGAATGCCACATCGCGTGCCAGCTCACTTCCACCTCAATCCCATACCTCCTATTTTGATTATAATCCTGAACCTTTCAGGTTTCAACGTTGACAAATTTCTCAGATCGTGATATCTTTATTTCGTGACGAAATGAATCCTGCTCGTGCGCGACGCGTGGCAGCGTCGGGGATGATAGCGAGCCTTGTTTGATTGCTCAGGCGGATGGCCCTATGAACCACATCGGTGATGGCAGCTTGCTGCGCAAAGTCAATCGATCCGCCATCCTGGAGCTCATCCGGGAACAGGGCCCCATCAGCCGTTCCGAGATCGCCCGCTTGCTCCACATCAGCCCCGCCACGGTCACGCGCATCGTCACCGAACTGCTGCAAAAACAGATCATCCGAGAAAGGGGTGCCCGCCTGGCGCCCTTTGGACGGCGTCCCATCCTGCTGGAATTCAATCCCCGCGCCAGTCTGATCATCGGCGTGTACGTCCACCGCAACATGACTGGTGCGATCTCCGACTTGAACGGAGAGATCCTCAACCGGATCGCGCAACCGGCAGAACCCGGCGAGGCCGGCATCCAACAGCTCATCGCCCTGGTGCGCACCCTCTATGAAATGGCGCGTGCCTATGGGCTGCCCGTGCGCGGTGTGGGCATCGGAGCGCCGTCGATCGTGCATTATCGCGAGGGGGTAGTTGCGTGGGCGCCCAGCCTCGGCTGGCGCAATGTGCCGCTCAAGGCCCTTTTGGAAGAAGCGCTCGGGCTGCCGGTGTTCGTGGAAAACGAAGTGAACCTCATCGCGCTGGGCGAAAGCTGGCGCGGCGCCGGCTGCGATGTGGACAACCTGGTGTGCATCTCGTTGGGCGCCGGCATCGGGGCGGGCATCGTGCTCTCCGGCTTCCTCTATCGCGGCGCCCACTGCGCCGCCGGGGAGATCGGCTACCTCTTGCCCGGCACCCAGTACCTGGGACAGCCCTACGAAGGATTCGGATGCCTGGAAGGTCTGGCAGGCAGCGGCGGCATCGTGCGGCGCGCGCAGGAGAAGCTCGCCGCAGGGCACAGCTCTATCCTGCGGGAATGGTTGGGGAGCCACGACGCGCAATTGACCGCCGAGATGGTGCTCCTCGCCGCGCGCAAGGGGGATGCATGGGCCTTGCAGGTCGTGGACGAGATCGCCGACTACCTTGCGCTGGCTGTGGCAAGCCTCAGCTGTGTGCTGGATCCGCATCGCATCATCTTCAGCGGCGACCTGGTGGAGTTCGCCGATATGTTTATCAAGCGCATTGCCATGCGTCTGAACGGCGCCCTGCCGAGCATCCCGGAACTGGTGGTCTCGCAGCTGGGGACAGATGCCGCGGTGCTCGGTGCGCTCGCGATGGCATTGTTCGAAACAGACGAAGGGGTCTTCGTGCAAAAGGTACAGGCATAGGGGAGCCGGCGCCGGAAGGTGCGCCATCGGACGTCCCCCCTCACCGCCACACGGGACAAGGGGGTCGCCACCCCCTCGCCCACAGCGCCAGGTGAGAGGGTATAAGCCCAGCTTTCGGCGAAAGCGCCGGGATGGCAGAGCGGCCGAGGAGCGATCCCTTCGGGCACAAGTGCGGATGCAAGGAGTGCGTGGAAGATCACCGAACAGAGAAGTTGCGATCAGAAAGGAGCACACTCGATGCAGAACATCCTGGCAGGCCACACGAACAGTTACCACACTTATCGCTTAGAAGAGGCGCTGGAAGGCATCGCCCAGGCCGGGTTCAAGTATGTCGAATTGACCGCCGTGCGCGGATGGACCGAGCATGTGCCGCTCGAAGCCACGGATGAACAGATTGCCCGCATTCAGGACCAAGTGGACAGGGCGGGGTTGCGCATCTCAGCGCTCAGCGGCCACTCCGACCTGACCACGCCCCAAGGCTTGGCGGACGGCAAGAAAGCCGTCGACCTGTGCGTCCGGCTGGGAGTTCACCTGATGAACACTGCGGTGGGCGGCCACGCCGGCAAAGAAGAGGACAAAGCTGCTTTCATGCGCCACATCTTCGAGCTGGCCGACTATGCAGCACGGCGCAACGTCTTCCTGGCGCTCGAGGTGCACGGCGACATTATGGCGACCGGCGCCCTGTCCATCCCCCTGATCCAAGAAATTAACCGCGCAAATGTGCGCCTCAATTACGACACTGGCAATTGTGTCTTCTACGGCGGCGTGCAAGCTGTGGAGGACATCCGCCCGGTGGTGCCCTACCTCGCCCATGTGCACCTCAAGGACAAGCGCGGCGGCAAGGGGGTTTGGGACTTCCCCCCTATTGGCGAGGGAACGGTCGACTTCGCCCGCGTGCTCAAGATCCTCGCCGAGGAAGGGTACACCAACCCCTTCAGCGTCGAGGTCGAGTTCCGCGGAGAGCCGTGGCCACCGCTGGAAGAGGTGCACCGTGCGATGCGGGTCTCTTACGCCCACCTGAAACAACTCGGCCTCAGCTGAGATCCTGGCCCCAAGACAGGAGGGGAGAGGATGATCCGCGTCGGAGTGCTCGGAGCCGGCTTTATGGGGAGCACGCACGCCCGCGCCTTTGCCAAGCTGCCGGACGTGCAGGTGGTCGCGGTGACCTCGCGCACGCTGGCGAAAGCCGCCGCGCTCGCCCAAGAAGTGGGGGCGCGCGCTTCGCTGGACCATATGGCGGTGGCGACCGACCCCAACATAGATGTCATCAGCAACACGTTGCCCACCCCTTTTCATCAGGAATACACCATCGCGGCGTTGCAGACGGGCAAGGCGGTGTTGCTCGAAAAACCCATGGGATTGACCCTCGAAGAGTGCGACGCGATGATCGCCGCGGCACGCGCTGCCGGCCGGCCGTTCATGATCGCGCACGTGATCCGCTTCTGGCCGGAATACGTCGCCATGTACGAACTCGTCGCCAGCGGGGCGCTGGGCAAACCGTTGGCCGCGGTCGCCCGGCGGCTCTCCACCCGTCCCACGTGGGGAGACTGGTTCGCCAACGCCGCATGGACCGGCGGCGCTGTGCTCGACTTGCACATCCACGACCTGGACACCCTCAACTGGTTCTTCGGGAGGCCACGCACAGTGTACGCGCGCGGTCAGCGGGGGATGTCTGGCGGTTGGGATCACGTGTTGACGCTGGTCGACTACGGCGCCGTCACGGCCCACGCCGAGGGCAGCGTGATGATGCCCGAAGGGTATCCCTTCACCATGAGCCTGGCCGTGCTCTGTGAACGGGGCTCCGTCGAGTTCGACTTCCGCGCCGGCGGCACGGGCGTGGAGACGGGCGCCGCCGAGGGCACCCGCTTGAGGGTATACGAGTCGGGCCAGCCACCGCGTGTCCTCCCCGCATCGGGCGGTGACGCTTACGCGGCCGAAGTGGCTTACTTCGTCGAGTGCGTGCGCACAAACCGACTTCCGGAACGCGGCACCCCCGAACAGGCCCGCATGGCGGTGCAGACCGCCCTGGCAGCCCGTCGCTCGCTGGAGACCGACCAGGTGGTGACCTTGTAAAGGGCATGGCCAATCAAGGTATATGGCCATCGAGGACGAATGAGAAAAAATTATATGCGCTAATCCAACCAGCTTAAAAAAGGAGGGATACGAATGGCTTTCACATACGCTTTGGCAGAGTTTTTGGATTTCAAGGATGCGGCCGTGTGCGAGCGGGTACGCCGCATCAAGCGTGAGGAGATCACCCAGCATCCGAACCCCGATTTCAAAATCGAGATCATCGACGATCCAGGAGAGTTCTACGCCGCCTTCGCCACCGACATCGTGATGCGCATCAAGCAAGCGTTGGACGAAGGGCGGCGCTTCGTGGGCATCTTCCCGGTGGGGCCGATGCCGCAATACCCCATCGCGGCGCGCATGATCAACGCGCTGCGCATCCCGATGCACCACGTCCACACCTTTAACATGGACGAGTATGCCGATGAAAACGGCCGCACCGCGCCGCCAGACTGGGAAGGTTCCTTCCAGAAGGCGATGTTCGACCGCTTCTTCAACCTGATCGACCCCGAATTGCGCCCCCCGCTCAGCCAAATCCATTTTCCCACGACCGAGAATCTGCCGCGCTACGCCGAGATGATCGAGGAGCTGGGAGGGGCAGATGTCTGTTATGGCGGCATCGGCTGGTGCGGTCACATTGCCTTCTGGGAATCGTCGCTGGGCTATGAGTTCGGCGACGACTTGGAGGCCTACAAGAAAGCAGGGCCTCGGCTGGTGACGCTGACCCCGATGACGATTATGCAGAATGCCCTGCACTCCTTCGGCGGTGACTGGTCGTGGGTGCCGCCCAAGGCAAACACGATCGGTCCGGCACAGATCCTGGGAGCGCGCTATCGCAGCTTCTGGCTAGACGGCTACATCGGCGGCGGGGTCAGCTGGCAGCGCTTCATCGCCCGCTTGGTGGCACACGGGCCGGTCAACACCTTCGTGCCCGGTTCGATCCTGCAAACCGCCCCCACCCGGTACGTGCTCCTCGGCGGTGTGGCGGATAACGTGGAAATCCATATGAGTTGAGAGCGCGCTCACACCGCGCTGCCGCTCTCCGATGAGGGCGGCTCGGAGCTGGGCATGGGTCTGAAGCAAGAGAGGCGCTGCAACTATGAGAGAGTTTGACCATATCGGGCTGCCCACCACCGAGAAACATCCCGACGAGATGTTCGTCGAGTCGACACGGGTGTGGGTCACCAATCCGGCCAACAATCCGCAGATGGTGGAGTATTTACGCTACGAGCCCGACAGCCCGGTCACGGGGCCGTTGCGCACACTCCCCCACATCGCGTTCCGGGTGGACAACCTGGAGGCGGAGATCGAGGGCGCCGAGGTGGTCTTAGGCCCCTTCAACCCCACGCCGGAGTTGCGCGTGGTCTTCGTGTACAAAGACGGCGTCGTCTGGGAGTTTATGGAAAGCAAGGTGGGCAAGGACTGGCATAAGGGCGGACAGCCATAAGGTTGCTACCTCGCAAGCATGCGGTTCTCGACAAGGAGGTCTCGACACTATGGCCAAGGTCAAGTATGGCATCATCGGGCTGGGCTGGTTTGGCGAATACCACGGCGAGGCACTCGCCGGCCTGCCCAATGTCGAGCTCTACGCGCTCTGTACGCGCACCGAGTCACGCCTCAAGGAGCTGGGCAAGAAGTTCGGCGTGACCAAGTTGTACACCGACTACCACGCGATGCTGGCCGACCCCGAGCTCGAGGCGGTGAGCATCACCACGATGTGGGATCAGCACACCGCGCCCACCCTGGCTGCGCTCCGGGCGGGCAAGCATGTCTTCCTGGAAAAGCCGATGGCGTCCACAGTGGCGGATTGTCGCGCCATCGTGCAAGCGGCCAAGGCGTCCGATAAGTTCCTTATGGTGGGGCACATCGTGCGCTTCAATCCACGCTATGCCGCGGTGAAGCGCGAGATCGCCGCCGGCAAGATCGGCAAAATCGTGTCGCTGTACGCGCGTCGCAACGTGCCGGTCTCCATCGGCGCCCAGGTGTTGCCTAAGATCGGGCCGATCATCGGGGATGGCGTGCACGACACCGACATCATGCTCTGGTACACCGGCGCCAAGATCGTGAGCGTCTACGCCCAGACGCTCAACGTCCACGGGCACAAGTATCCCGACATCGGATGGACGATGTACCGCTTCGACAGCGGCGCCATCGGGGTGCTGGAGAATGTCTGGTGCATGCCGGACCACAAGGGCTATTTCCCCGACGAGCGGATGGAGATCATCGGCACCGCGGGCGGGGTCTATCTCCAGGAGACCTATCCACCCCTCTCCGTGGTGACCAAGGACGGAGCCTACACGCCGGATCCCACCTACTGGCCGGAGATCCGTCCGGGCGTGCGCGGCGGGGCGTTGGCCGAGGAGCTGAACTACTTCATCACCTGCATCCTGGAGAAGACGCCGCCCACCATCATCACGCCGGAGGAATCGATGGCCGCGGTGCAGGCATGTTTAGCAGCCGAGGCATCCGCCGCCACCGGCAAGGTGGTCTCCGTCCAGGACTTCGAGTGAGCCGAAGGCGCGTTTCCCAGCGGGTGTGTTTCATTCGGACGAAGAGGGTTCGACCTGCACTGCGCTTGTCGGGGTGGCCGGCAGGTCGCCCCGGCGAGCAGCCCACTGCTGCTTGGGGACAGTCGCAGATCGGATAAACCGCCGCCACTCCGGGCTGGGATTGCCATTCGCTCCCAGACGGACATACAGCTGTTTC
This sequence comes from Anaerolineae bacterium, assembly GCA_025062175.1. Taxonomy (GTDB): domain Bacteria; phylum Chloroflexota; class Anaerolineae; order 4572-78; family NAK82; genus NAK82. The sequence goes on from JANXAX010000053.1 coordinate 8,533, forward strand.
CGCCCCGGCCGCCGTCGCAGCGCCGGAGCGGAAACAGCTGTCAGCGGCTCTCTTCCCGGAAGATGGCGCGACTTGGCGCGCCGCTGACGCCCTCCGCATGGAGTGGCAAGGCGATGAGCTCTCCGCGCTCCGCCGTCACCTGATCCAGATTGACCAGCGGCGCCAGCAGCAACACCCCTTTTTGAAAGAGGGGCAGCAGGATGTTGCCCGCATACTGGCTGCCGTCCGGCAAGGGATAAGGCGCCTGGATGCACGGCACATCCACGCCCAAGAGGCGAAACGGCTGCGCGTAGAGCCACTCAGCGCAGTCGGGATGATACGCCGGCCCATCGCGCACGAAGTTCGGCGAACGCCATTGCGCCCCCCAGCCGCACTCGATCAGCAACGCGTCCCCAGGACGTACAGGCGGGCAGTGCGCCTCTAATTCGGCACGGCGGATCAGCTCACGCGGCCCTTTGCGCGGCAGATGACACACCACCGCTGGGCAGATGAAATCGGTCACGCGGAAGTCAGACAGGGCCGGCCCGCCTTCGACGAGGTGACCCGCCGTCTCCAAATAGGTGCCCGACAGACTGCTCAGCGTGTAACGCCACGATTCGAAGCCTACCTCGGCGATGTGGAACTCCTTTTCCGCGTGGTATTCGGTGAGCGGCCGCGGCAACCCCCCTAACACATTATAGCTCCACATCCCGACGAACAACGGCCCGGAAAGATCGATCCAGCGACTCATTCGGCCACCTCACACCACTCGAAGATGAACAGCAGCAAGCTCTCCAGGAAAGCGAAGAGGCTTTCCACCTCGACGTATTCATCCGCGGCGTGGGAATTGCCCCCCGTCGGGCCGAAGACCACGGCCGGCATGCCGAACAGACGATGCAGCGCCCACAGGTCACACGAATAGGGGGCGCCTTTGATCGCCGGCGGGCGGCCCAACACCTGGGAGACGCATGTGGCCAACGTGGTCACCACGGGATGCGTCGGCTCGGTCTGGCTGGGGTACATCCAACGCAACTTCGGCTCGACCCGCGGAGGCTTGGGGAACACCGCCGGATGACGTGCGACGACGCTTTCCAGCCAGGCATCGAACTCCTGCCGGCATGCCTCTTTCTCCTCGCCGGGCAACGTCTGGATGATCAGCTCCAGGCGCACCTCGTTGGGCACGGCGATCGGCACGTCGCTGCCCCAGCCGCCGCCGTACACCTTGGTCACCTGCAACGGCGCTGGGTCCGGATAGGACTGGTAAAGCGGCGGCACCGGCTGGCTGCGCCGTTTCTGGCGCAGCTCCTCGAGGTGATAGAGGAACAAGCCCAGCTGGGACACGGCATCCGCTTGTTGCGCCTGCTTGCCCACCTCGAGCCATGTGCCCGCCCCGCTGAAATAGACGTTCAGGATGAGCGCCCCGCGCACGGCCGGATAGATGTCCAGCCCGGTGGCTTCGGGCAGGATGGCGGCGTCCATCACCCCGTCGCGCAGACGGCCGGCGATGGTGGCGTTCACGCCCCCCTCTTCCTCATCCACCACCGACTCGAAGGCCAGGTCACCGCGCAGAGGGATGCCCGCCTCGGCGAGCGCCTTGTAGAGCACCAGCATGGCCGCCAGCTGCCCCTTCATGTCCGAGGCGCCCAGCGCATACATCTTGCCCTGGTGGATCTCGGCGGCAAACGGAGGATGCGTCCAGACGTTCTCCCCCAGCGCCACCGTGTCACAGTGCCCGGTCAGCAACAGCGAGCGCCCTCCCCCTTTGCCCTTCAGCTTCGAGGAAAGGTTGGGGCGGTTGGTATAGTCACGTCCTGGCCAGAATTCGGGGTGTTCGCGCATGCCGGGCACCTGATCGGGCTGGTAGAGCTCCACCGGCAGGCCGGCGCGCGCCAGATAGGTCGCCATAAATTCCTGGACCGCCTTCTCCTCGCCCAACGGGGGCTTGTTCTGCGAAGGGATGCGCAACACGTCGGTGACCACCTGGATGACCTCATAGCGATAGCGATGGACGATCTCTTGGGCGAGTTTGCGCTTCTCCATCCGTGTGCTCTCCTTCTCGAACCGGTGACGCTACAGCTCGATGATCTCACGGCGATAGGAGGTCAGCTCCTCCACGCCTGTCTCGGTGACCAGGATGCCATCCTCGTAGCGCAGGCCATATTCGCCATCGTTCAGCCAGATGTCGATGTTGAACTGCATGCCCGGCTGGATGACCAGGTCGCTCCCCTTGCCCAGCCAGAGCCCCTCCACTTCAGAGGAGCCGGTGCCGTGGGCGGGGCCATACAGGGTGAATGCCTCGAACCCGTAGCGCGTGAGGGTCTGGTGGTAGTTTTCGAACACCTGCCGCGCCGTCGCACCGGGACGGATGTCGCGCAGAGCGCCCTCGAAGGCTTCCAACGCCACGTTCATCAGCCGCCGTGCCTTTTCGGGCACCTTGCCGAGGGCGAACGGTCGGCACATGTTGCCACAATAGCCCATATAACGCGCGCCGAAGGTGAGCTGCACCAGCTCGTTGCGCCGGATGCGGCGGTTGGTGGAACGGCACAAGCTCTGGCGCGTGTTGGGGCCGGAACACACCCAGATGGGATATGAGGTGCCCTCGGCACCCAGACGGCGCATTGTCGCGTGCGCCATCGCCTCGATCTCCCACTCC
>JANXAX010000054.1 GCA_025062175.1 Anaerolineae bacterium
ACCACCGTGCTGTCTACGATCACGCTCTCCATATCCGGGTCGTCGGCAAAATGGGCTAACATCCGTTCCCAGACCCCGTGGTCACACCAGCGGGCAAAGCGTTTGTAGACGCTGTTCCACTTGCCATATTGAGGTGGCAGCAAGCGCCACGGTGCGCCACTGCGTGCCATCCACAGCACGCCTTCCACAAACCGACGACAGTCCTCTTCTCGACCTATGTAGACACCCGGACAGGTGCGCAGGAAGGCGAGGATTTTGGCCCATTGATCATCGCGTAAAGTGGTTGTGCTCATAAAGATGAGAATACAGTTTAAATCCTTAAATGTTAACACAACCTAGAGACTATCGTCTTTCGAACACCATTATTTCATCACGTCCCATGCGCAATGTAGTCATCAACCGCATATAGGGCATATCCCTAACGATGCTCAGCTGATGGTTATTCTTCACCTGTAATACCTGTTGTAAGCATGGACGAGGATTCACATCAGCAGGACTGACAACGAAATAATTCGCATTGGCCTTCGCAATTGCCCGGCTTAGATCCTCCAACGAACGACACCCGCGTGGAATCGATCGAATGCGGAGCGAAGTGATCCCAATATGCCAGGAGGGTATTACCTCGTTGTTGAGGACTATCGCATCTGGATTAGCGCTCTGCAAGGTCAACAACAACTCGTCCACACCACGATTTTCCTGGCGATCTCTCTCGTATACATTCCAGATCGCAAACTTGTGCGATAGCTCGTTTAGAGAGGATACAAAACTATATCCGATCAGACTCAGCGCTAAAATTACCACTCCTAAATGCAGTAATAGCTTATACGAATCATTCGCTACTCCGAGTGCTAGATGCCATATGAGAAGGCTGACAACAGATGCAATAAGTGCGAGTAATGGAACATGGTGTCGAGGTGCGTTTGAGATCGGAAAATACCAGGCAAAAAATATCAACCAGGGCACCAGAACTGCTGGAACTATGCATAGCTGAGGCCACCTTGATCGAAGATCTAGCCGGACCACTAAAATTCTTTCTCGAAGTCGTCCACTTATATTTCCGCTCCTTATACAATCTATCCAGAATCTTGCTGAAAAGGCTATGGCTACAGCAGTTAACATAATAATACTAGGGAGAGGTAGGAACGTATCCCAATGTTTCTGGAGCAACTTCATCCCCCCATTCATAAAACGTGTGGCAAGCTCACTCACAGAATGAGTTGCCAGGTACTCGCTAATCGAACGAGCTCTGGGTATGTTTTGTGAAACATCATGCCATCGATCCGCCCACATTGCCTCAGCGGAGAAATTGTAAAAAGGATTGTTCCATGTCAAAGCGTTGTAGGTCAGAAGCGGACTGGCAGTGACAAAGTAAAACGTCAGAAACGCGATGAGTGAAAGCACATCTCGCCGCCATTGCCCTGAAATAATCCACCAAAACGTGAAGCAAATTGGCAGCAGCTGTGCTGTACCCTTGGTCAAGTAGCCTAGACCAGCCATAACGCCACTCAATGCAAACATTTGGAGTCGCGTTGTATTGGGGCGATCTGATGGTTCAGCAGCACCTCGATACCAGAAATAGAAGCAGAGACAAAACCATATACTTAGCAGAGGTTCGGCAACCACCCGCACAACCGCACGCTGGAACTCCGGATTGAACGCTACTAGGACGGCTGTCAGAATGCCTATCTCGAAACTAAACAAACCTCGTAATAGGATGACCAGGCTTACCAGCAGAACAACAGCCAGACCCAGGTTAAGCAGTTTGGCATTTGTAAAATATGACCAGTCTGGACTAGCAAATGAACTGAGAATTAAAGGCAGAAGAGGATGTCGGTTTCCATCTGTCCAGCGTATCCCCGCGCGAATATCTTGACCAAGTTCCAGAAAGTCGCTCTGGTCGGTGCGGATCGAGTTGGTGTTACTAAGTAGGTCCGGCCACGCTGCTATCACGAATCCACCTACAAGTATTAGTACAAGCAGAACACGCAATACCAGCCTAGGCCATGTGGTTCTATTCAAAAGATACATTGTCCACCTTACCATTGACCCGTATGGATATTCCCTCTGTCGGAAACACTCCCACTGTCTCACCGGTCGCCGGCCGGTCGATCCAGGCAGCCAGCCGGTAGTCCCCCGGCGGTGTATCGGCAAAAATGGCCAGCGCAAAATCATCCCGTACTACCATCCCCTCTTGCCACGCTTCGGGTGGCAGGGGTGCTACGGTGCGGATGTGATGTCCCCAGCCGCACGTCTTGCCCCCCTCATCCACCAAGCTGATGCGTAGTGGATCATTCAGGGATTTGCCTTGCCACTCCCAATACAATGAGAGATAGGCCACACTGTCAGGCCGCACACTGGACAGCGAACGACCTGTCTCATCCCGCAGGTCATACCCCAGCAGTTCTCCCTGCCCTACTAAGCGCACGTCCCCCGGGATGATATGTTCCACCGCTGGAGCAGGATGAATCCATGCATAATCAATGCCATGCAGGGTGACGGTGTAGACCGGAGTTGCGGCACGGAAAAATTGCAGTGCTCCGGCCGAAGGCAGTTCCCGCTGCACTTGGTTGATATACAACACGACGTAATCCGCTGCCAACCCCGGCTTGGGTGTGCGCGAGATCTTCTCCTCTTCCACTTTGTAAAGGGTCTTCCCGTGGAAATAGGGCTCGAAAGTGGTGCTATACCATGCTACCACACGCAGCTCGGTCGCGTCCGGCAAAGTGTTCAGATAGCGTGCTGCTTGATCCAACCCCTCACCCCAACCGACCATAACGCTCTGCACGGCAGCCGCACCGCCTCCCATTAGAGGATTGTAGTAAGTGAAGTAGTAGGGGAAATGGGGAAGCACCAACACCGCTTGTGCAACCACAATACTGGTAAGCAATCCACAGCGCAACCCAGGATTGCGTACCCACTCCGCTATCTGCCCATATCCCAACGCAGCTAACGTGGCCAGCGCCGGAAAAGCGGGCAGAATGTAGCGGTCTTGCTTCTTACCTCCCAATGTCACCAACAGTCCATATGTCAGCGCGTATAGGATCAAGACCAGAGCGATACGTGCCAATTGGCTCCCCTGCTGTGCCACGGATCGCGTGAGCACACCAGCTACCAGAAGCAGCCAACCCAACCACAACAACGGTGTGGTGCGGAATAGGGTAACCAGCCCATAAAACCCCAATCCGGGGTCAGGCACTGGCTGCCCCATGAAGAAGCTTCCCTTGGGATGCGGGGTGCCTGAGGCGCGCACGGCATCGTTGAAAATGGCTGCCAGTCTCCCCGGTGCGTCTATCCACATAGCGGGCCAGAGAATCACAAAGGTCACCGCGGCAGCGCTCCACCAGACTGTACCATCGAGCAGCCACACGCCAACCAGATGACGCAGCGATTGCCGGCGTCTGAGGCGCATCGCCAACATTATGGCGAGCGTAAATGCCCCCAGCAACAGAGACGGATACTTGGTCAAGAACGCCAATCCGCCCAAAGCACCCGATAAGGTCAGGAGAGGCCGTGTGAAACCTGTCCCGTGCCAGGCATGCAGCAAGGCGAGCAGAGAAAGCCACATAAAGACGGCGACCAGCGCATCGTGGCCAAGCACGCGCGATAGAGCGAGCAAAAACGGGTCAAAAGCCAACAGACACGCCGCCAGGACAGCCACGCGATCTCCCAGGAAGGATCTGCTCCATAAGTAGGTCAAGGATGCCGCTAGTGCTACCAACAGCACAATGGGCAGCCGGATAAGGGGTAGAATGGCGGGGTCGAGTGGGTCGAAAGGCACCTGCTGCAGGAAGTCGGTCACGTAGGCACCTATATCTCCGCGGCGCAGATATTCGAGCAACAAACCGAGGGCGCCGGCCCACATCGTGGTCACACCTGGCGCCGGGCTGTCATAGGTAGCGCTCCAGTCACCGCGGGCAAGGGCATCTAGAAACTGAATAGAACGGCCGAACCATGCCTTTGGCTCATCTGCGGTAAGGAATACGTCTAAGCCGGGCAGCCGCGGTGCCAAGGCGAGCAGAAATAGCCCGAGTGCAATCCAACACGACCGACGTATCGAAGGAAGCATCACGAGGCACCCATTCTGAGGGGCACAGTCACGTGCAGTGCGCGTTGCAGTTCGGCGAATCTCAACGCAGCCCCTTTCCCCATCGTCGAAGCCGGGCTACGGATCTCGACTCACATTCAATGCTCCGCTGCAGAGCTGGACAGGCTTTCTTGACCAGAGATTGAGAGCACGATCCCAAATTTCCAACCGAGATATGGTTACGCTACCCGTCCAGCGTGGGTCGCTTCCAGCGCTTTGATAAGATGGACCAACGTTTGGTTCACCGGTGTGGGCACGCCCAGGCGAGCACCCTCACGCACAATCGCGCCGTTGATCACATCGATCTCGGTGGGGAACCCGCGCAGCACATCTGCCAACATCGACGAGCAGTTCGCTGCAGTGGCGAGGGCGACCTCGCGCGTCCGGGCGCGCGCGTCTGCATAGGGCACTGTAATGCCACGCGCGCGTGCCACCGCCACGGCCTCGTCCACCGCAGCTTCCATCAGTGCGCGCGCCGATGCCACTTCCGCCAGCACCCCGTTGCGCACACGCAGGATGGCCGTCAACGCGTTAATGCCCACGTTGATGACCAACTTGCCCCACACCAAGCTGTCCAGGTTGTCCGAGAGATGGGTCTCAAATCCGGCACGTGTGAACAGCTCGGCGATGCGCTGTACCCGTTCAGTGATGGCAGGCCGGGTGGCCAGATAGGTCGCCGCAGCACCCGCATGACGCACCTGGCCTGGGCCAAGCAGTGTCGCACCATGCGAAGTCACCCCTTGCACGCACCGTTCGGCTCCCAGGACATCCGCCATCACTTCGAGGTTGCCCAACCCATTCTGCATTGTCAGTGCCAAGCCGCCTGCCTTAAGCATTGGGGCAGCCCATGCAGCGGCCTGCGCTGTCTGATAGGACTTGACGAAGATGATCGCCCAATCCACCTCATCCCCCACTGCTTCGGGGTTGGTTGTGGCATTGACAGTCACCCGCTGCGTGCTGCCGTCCAGGTTGGTCAGCTGTATTCCGTCACGCTGGATGGCCCGAATGTGTTCCTCCCAAGCATCCACCAGCCACACGTGGCATAGCGGTGCCAGCCGCGCACCGAAGAGGCTGCCCATCGCACCGGCGCCGATAATGGCGATCTTCATCAGTACAATCGCTCCAGGACTTCATCCTTGATGGTAAAGCAGTGCTCTGGTCCAGGGAAGGTGCGATTTTCCACCTCCGCCTTGAACTGGCGCAGTGCCTCCACCATCTGGTCGTGTACGTTGACGTAACGCTTGACAAACTTAGGCACGAAACGGTCGAACAAGCCCACCATATCATGGGTTACTAGGACCTGGCCGTCGCAGTGTGGTCCGGCGCCGATGCCAATCGTGGGGATGGACAGGCGTTCAGTGATGATCTTAGCAAGACGGTCAGGGATGGCTTCGAGCACGATGGCGAAGCAGCCGGCATCTTCCAGTGCAAGAGCATCGTCGATCACCTGCTGTGCCGCAGCCGCATCCTTGCCCTGCACCTTGAAGCCGCCCAGTGCCGAAATCGTCTGGGGCGTCAAACCGATATGCCCCATCACCGGGATGCCAGCGTCCACAATCGCACGCGCAATCGGTGCCATTTTTTTGCCGCCCTCCAGCTTGACCACATCCATACCTGCTTCCTTCAGAAAGCGCCCAGCATTACGCACCGCATCGGTCGGACCGGTCTGGTAGGACATAAAAGGCATGTCTCCCACCAATAGGGCATACTGTGCACCACGTGCCACAGCACGGCAATGGTGCAACATCTCCTCCATTGTCACCGAGACCGTATTGGGGAGACCAAGCACCACCATAGCGAGCGAATCGCCCACCAGAATCGCGTCGATGCCCGCCTTGTCTACGATAACCGCGGTGGGATAGTCGTACGCTGTCACCATCGTGAAGGGTTCACCCTTCTGCTTCTTGGCTTGCAAATCGTGGATGGTCACTTTCTTGCGTTCCATAATTAAAGCAACCCCATAATCGTTCTTTGGTGAATGAGAGACGGAGTAAACCCATGCGCCGTGGCATGGGCCTGCGGTGTAGGCTAATAATAGGGGGGTGCAGGGTACATGTCAAGGAGCAAAGTCGCACAATGATTAACTTGGGCTTTCCCCTGTTTATGCACATTTGGCGGCTCAGGGAGGGGTATTATGTGTAGCAGACCAAGCCACGTGCGTCAGCGGGTTGCCCATTGACCTGCTGGAATTTCCCATTGGGAAATACACACCACCCCAATGCGCCTCTTAAATGAGGCAAGCTTGCTTCAAACTGAAGGCAATTGGGCAGGTTCGATCACTGTCGAGGCGTTCTCCTTGCTCTCTAACCGCCCACCTGGTAATATCAACCTGAGAATAGCGCTTGTACGTTTGAGAAAGCAATAGAGAGCGCGTCAAACTGCCTGTCAGATGGGGCATATACCAAATGAAACGCGATATCTTGATCGCAGATAGCGACGAGGCGTTTGCTTCCGTCCTCGCAGAACGGTTGGCAGTCTTCGACGAATATCGAGTCACCGTGGTGCACGACGGAAACGCCCTTCTCGAGAAGGCCATTACGCAACCTTTCGATCTTCTGATCCTCGATGTAGCCCTGCAAGACTCTGCGTTGTCGGAGCTTCTTGAGCGGATCCGCACTCTAAGACCCCTTCTCCGGATCATGGTGGTCCCCTATCCCGGAAACAAGGTGCCTTCCACACTCCAACATGTCCCGGTCTATGGGGTGCTTCCCAAGCCATTTATGACCGAGGAGCTGCCCCACCTGATCCGCCACGCACTCGAGGCAGAAACCGCACTTCCGCTGGGACAGATGGCAGAAGTGTACGATCCTCGGGCAGATGCAGCCGATGGGAGTGATCCGTTCCAGTTGTTTCCAGAAGATGAGCCGATATCCATCGGAAGTGCTCACGATTCAAGTTATTCGGCCATCTTCCAAGCCCAGGAGGCTACACAGTGGAACGTCGATGCGGGGCAATCGGTAGCCCCCGATGAGATCACGATCTCATCCGAAGAAGCCACACCGGTTCTGCGAGCGCTGGGACGTGAGCTACAGGCGGTATTGGTGGTGTTAAGTCACAAAGCCAACCTGCTTGCTCACACGAGTTCCTTACCCCGAGAACGAGTGGAGAACTTTTGTCGTTGCGTAGCCCATCGTGTCGAGAGTGGCGCGCAGCTAATGCGCTTCTTGGATGCCCACGATGAGAGCATTGCAACTCTGCTCGACGAGGGGAGGAGGTATCGCGTCTACACCACGCAAGTGACCTCGGCGATGTGGTTGACTGTCGTGCTTGAGCTGCATATTCCGGTGGGTTCCCTGCGCTATCACATCCGCAAAGCGGTGGAACAGCTGGCACATCTATCGCACAAAGAATGAAACGATAACTTCGTTACACAGCATCCGACCGTCCTAACCTCATTGCGAGCTCCCAGTGTCATTGCGATCAGAAGAGGGTCGAATAGAGATCTCTACTGGCTGCTGTGTTTGGGTGTGAGAGGGATTTGGGAGAGTTTGTGAAAGACCGTTTACGTTTCCAGATGTTGGGTGTCGGCATTGCTTTGGCCGTGCTCGGTTTCGTCTCCACGGTCAGCCAGGTGATGCTGATGCGCGAGCTGGTGGCCACCTTCTACGGCAATGAGCTCCTCTATGGATTGGCCTTGATGGCCTGGTTGGTCTGGGGGGCTGTTGGCGCATGGGGTATCGGCAGCCGTCTTGTTCGGCGGACGGATCTCTCCTTGTCCGTTTTTGCCGTGGGAATCGGCGCTATAGCACCGCTTTTTATAGCGCAGATGACAGTGTTACGTGGCATTCGAACCATCTTGGGCACTACACCTGGTGCTTACGTTGATTTTGGCAACACAGTGTTGACAGTTTTGCTCATCCCAGCGCTCTTCTGTCCACTTGCCGGGCTGCTTTTCACCCTGGGCGCTCGGTTGGTGCTCAAGTGCCACGGAACGGCGGGTCATGCTTATTTTTTTGAGAGCTGCGGTGCCGTGGTTGGTGGTTTGCTGGTCAGCTTCGTCTTTATTCCCACACTGAACGCCTTTCAAGTTATCCTCTGCCTCGGGGGGCTGGCCTTAATATCTGCACTGTATCTCATCTGGGATGGGCAGGGACACGCCAAGTTTCTGCTTCCCCTTCTGGCTGTCGCCTTGGGTATAGCGGCCCTAGCAGGTGGGACAGTGTTGGACCGATGGACGCTGGGATGGCAGTGGCGCGACGTGGTATCTTACACCGAATCACCCTATGGCCGCTTGACTGTTCAGGCGCGCGATGGCCAACGCATCTTCTACACCAATGGCCTGCTCTCGTTCGAAACTCAGAGCACCTTCCCCGAAGAAGTGGCCCACTTTCCCTTGCTGGCGCATCCGCATCCGCACCGCGTGTTGCTGATCGGGGGCGGTATGGCGGGCAATTTGCGCGAGATATTGAAGCATCCGGTCCACCAAGTCGTCTATGTGGAACTTGACCCGCAGCTTATTATGATGGCACAAGCACACCTCCCCCCTTCCGAAGCGGCAGTTCTTGAGGATGCTCGCGTGCGCCTCGTTCTATCAGATGGGCGCCACTACGTCGCCAATGTCGCCGAGCACTCCTTCGATGTGATCATCCTCGACCTTCCTCCTCCGACTACTGGTTCGCTCAATCGCTTCTACACGCGGGAATTCTTCGCTCAAGTTCGCCGGGCGCTTCGCCCAGATGGTTTGTTCGCACTCGGTCTCCCATCGGCCGAAAACTACTGGAGCCCCGAGCTGACGCGGCGTAACCTCAGCATTTATGAAACGCTGCATCGCATCTTCCCTACGTTGCTCGCCTTGACCAGTGGTGATCACCTGTTCTTTCTGGCCACATCGGGTTCGTTCCCAATAGACGCTGCGGCCATGGCCGCGAGGCTGACCGCACGTGCCATCCAAACCCGCCACGTGACTCCCTTCTACATCGAATATATCTTTTCAAACGACCGCTTCCACGCCGACCGACAACGGCTGGCTTCTGGGAGAGCTGTGCGTCTGAACGAGGATTTAGTGCCCATTTGTTACTATTATGACCTGGCTCTCTGGTTGTCTCGTTTTTATCCTGCAGTTGGGGAACTCTTCGAACGTGCCGGCTTGGTCAACCTGGTCTGGCTATCATGCCCCTGGGCGCTGATGGTGCTGTTGGCGCGTTACCAGCGGCGCTGGGCGGTGCCTATGGCAATTGCCAGCGTGGGCTTGGCGCATATGATGCTGCAGGTGGTCATCTTGATCGCCTTCCAGACCGAGCACGGGACAGTGTACTCCGGAGTGGGCATGCTGGTGACGGCGTTTATGGCGGGCTTGGCATTGGGCAGTGCCCTGGGCAATCGGCTAACAAGGTGTTGGGAGGACCGCGGCGCTATTCAAATAAGTCGTCTCTCCTCTTCGCGAGAGATGGCATCGCGTCCTCTACGGGTGGGTCTGATGGGGATACAGGTGGGCGTCATAGGGCTCAGCGGACTGGTGTTCGGGTTGTTATGGCTGCCCTATGAGATACCCGCCGTCGCTTTTGGGATGCTAGCCGCTGCCGCCGGTTGCATCACCGGAGCTGCCTTCCCGCTGGCCATGCTGGCGCTGGGAGAACACACCGCCGGCGCAGCGGGCTGGCTCTACGGCGCCGATCTGATAGGCGGGGCACTGGGAGCCGGCATAGGCGCCACTCTGTTGTTGCCCTTGCTGGGCATTCCCCAGGTGTGTGCCTTCACCGCTCTGGTCGGTATCGCTGGTCTCTTATGTCTGTTGTGAGCCCACTTTAGGATGCTGACCTCCTGCGTTGCGCTGATCTTCGTGCTGTAGAATTTCTTCCCGTGCCAGCTGCTCATAGAAGGCACGAGGGCTGAGCTCCGCGAAATTGCCGTGTTGCACCAAGTGAAGCCGGATGTCCAGGCACAGATCACACTTTGAGATATAGCCCTGAGGGACTTCCTGATACCCGTGCTCGCGAGCGAAATAGAACAGTGCGCGAATGTCCTCGGCGATCAAGGAGCGCAACACCGGATAGTCACGCACGTCTATGCCTTCACGAATGAGCCGATCGAGCTCGCGCCAGCTGCCTAGCGAAATACCGCCGCAAAATCCTGGCATAAAATTGCCATAATTGTCGAAATGGTTATGCCAATCGCGGAGAAATGGAGGTTGACAGGGTTCGCCGAAGAATGTCGCGGCCGGGTAGCTGCGGTAATACGGCTTAAGTGCACGAGCCGCACGTCCCATCAGGAACATTTCGACCGCGACTCCGACCCCACCATCCAGCGTCCGCACCAGTTTCAAATAACGCTCAAACGGCACTTTTCCCTGGAGGTCCAACCGCTTGAACTGGCGGTAGAACTCGATTTGGTAGATCATCACGTTAGGGCCGAACACTTCCTGGCTGATACGGATACAACGCTCGGTGCGCTCGAAAGGGATGTACTCCACGTAGAAGGGGTTGACCGAGATCATGATACCCTTAAGGCCAGCCTGTCGCAGAGCTTCCAGCCGCTCACGGGTGACGTCGTCGTTGACGCACCAGGAGCAGTTCGTCTCGACAAAAGTGGACGGGATGCCCAGCTCGGTTGCCATCTGGGTGGCCGATACCAGCAGCTTGAAGTTCAGGAAAGGCTCGCCGCCCGTGAAATGCACTCCATGGCTCAGGCTGACCCGTTCCTTTCCCCAGGGGCTGGGCACGATGTGGCCTGCCAGAGAAGAGAGGAGCTGGTAAAGATCGGACTCCGAGATCCAGTTTGCCTCCCATGTAGGCGAACAAGCGTACATACAATGTCGGCAAGCCGCCGAACACCTATAGGAAAGAATCACACCCGCCGAGATGGGTGCAGGTACTCTTACCCGAACGGTGTCCTTGTTAAGGAGTAGCGGTTTCATCATTCCCAATCCCAAAGAGTCGCCTGATGCAAGGTTGAGAGGTTGGGGGCGTTTTTCTCAG
>JANXAX010000055.1 GCA_025062175.1 Anaerolineae bacterium
CACGATGCGCAAGACCACAGCGTAATTATAGAAGACATGAGCCGCTAAGATGATCCAGATAGTATGCTGCAGGTCGATCACAGGTTCAGAGCGGCCCAGCAGCGCCATGAGGAGCAGGTTGAGGCGCCCTTGTGGTCCTAACAGAGCACTGAATGCGTTGGCGACCACCACAGTCGGCAGCACGAAAGGGATCGTGGTCAGCGCTTGGAGGAGCCATTTGCCAGGAAAACGGTAACGAGCGAAGATATAGGCACCCGGCAGCGCCAGTACCACTGTCAGGAAAGTGGACAGCGCTGCCTGCCAAACCGTGAAACCCAAGGTGCGCACGTAATACCCGCTGCTGACCAACTTGTGCAACGCTCGCAGATCAAACACCCCCTCCGGAGCAAAGCTGACCACCAAGATGGACAGCAGCGGGTAGAAAAAGAACAACGCCAGGAAGAGCAGCGGGATAGCATAGAGCATCCCGACAAGCAGTCGCTGATGGAGGATCACTTTCGCGTCACCGCAACATAACCTCTGTCCACTCCTCGATCCAGCGCTCGCGATTCGCCTCGATCGCTTCGGGCGGCACAACGGCTGGCCGCTCAGGGATCTGGGCAAACTTGACGAACACCTCTGGCAGGCTGGCATGGACATTAGCCGGGAACATAAACATATTGAGCGGAATGTCCTCCTGGAAGCGTTTGCTCAACATGTAATCGACCAGCTTTTCGGCCAGCGCGCGATGCGCGGTGCCGCGTAGTATTCCGACAAACTCCACCTGGCGAAAGCAGGACTCGTCCGCCGTGACCGCCGCGGTAGGGGCTTCCTCTAACGGCTGCTCGGCGAAGTAGACCTCCGCCGGTGGGCTGCTGGCGTAGCTCACCACAATTGGACGGTTGCCATCCGAAGCTGCGGAGAAATGACCCCAATATGCCTCCTCCCAGCCATCTACGACCAACACATCGTTGTCGCGCAACGCACGCCAGTAATCCAGATACTTGTCCTCACCAAAATGACCGATGGTGGTCAACAGGAAGGCCAATCCAGGGGAGGAGGTCGCCGGATTTTCCACCACAGTCAGTCCTTTATAAGCCGGCTCGATAAGCGATTCCAGATTGCGTGGCGGGGCAATCCCCCTCCGTGCGAACCACTCCTTGTCATAGTTCAGGCAGACATCGCCGTAGTCCACTGGCAACAGGCGATTCTGCGCATCCAGCTTGAGCTCATCGCGGATCTCGCTCAGCATAGGCGATGCGTAAGGCTCGAAAATGTCCGCTTGCAACGCGCGGCTGAGGAACGTGTTGTCCACCCCGAAGAAGACATCCGCCAAGGGATTATACTTGCTCAGGATGGCCTGATTGAGCGCTGCGCCGGCGTCGCCGGCAGGAAGGAGTTGCACGCGCACTTGGTTGGCTAGCTCAAATTCCTGCAACACCGCCTCGCTGATGTTGAAGCTATCGTGCGACATCAGCGTGATGGTGGGGGCATCTGGAGGTAACACGAGCGTTGCAGTTGGCTCAGGGGTGGCGGTCTGTAAGGGCGGCGACGCAAGCGCTGCGGATGACAACCTCGATATTCCTATCAGGGTTGCAAGCACACTAGCCAGAATCAAGCTGACCAAGCGGAAGCGCACTTGTTCTTTCATCGTTCAACCTCCTTTGAGGATACATAAGATACAAACAGAAAAGCCACCTGACCCGCATGGTAGGTGGCTGCACAACCTGATCTGCAAAGTCCCTACGCTGGCATTACCCAGGTCAGGTTCAAGGGGTCGAGGCATCAATCGGGCCTCCTCTCAGCCGGGCTCACCCAGCTCCCCACCAACAATGTTCTATTCACTTCTAAATATTATCTTACCACCGTTCTGCGTGATTGTCAAACGGACAGGGTACGTGCGCCAGGAGTGTACTTCAGTTTGAGGGCAGGATCGAAGCCGTGTCCCAGAAGGGCAACCACCTATCCGCGTCGCAATCATCAGGAAGCGATGTGATCCTTCCCACCTTGAACTCTCTCCCACCCCAGGGGAGAGGGAAGCCGCCTGCTGACACGATGCGCGGCTCGGCTGGATAAAAAACCTCTCCATGAAAGACACGGCTACCCCCGCCCGCGCAGGCGGACGGCTGGCCGTATGCCTTTGAGCGGCAACTTTAAACGCCCTTGCCGACAACCACGTTTCACCTTTCCACAAAAGTGAAAAAGTGCCCGGGAACCGGGCAAATGCGTCCAACGTCTAAATAGCAGACATCGCCGAAGGACGAGCAATCCGCGTATCGGTCGGGAAGGAGAAGAGCCGATGTGCGCACGATGGTTGCTGATAGGCCTCATCACCCTGGGATGGATATTGACCACTGGAGCTCCCGCGGCGGCAGATGGAATCATCATCCCAGACACGCCTGTCACCAGTTACCTGAACGTTAAGTATCATCGCGTCACTGTCACAATTCAGGATCAGGTGGCGGTCACTTACATCGATCAAGTCTTCGTGAACGACACGGGGCACACTGTCGAGGGGAGTTATTTATTTCCCTTGCCGGAAGAAGCGGCTATCTCGGAGTTCACCATGTGGGTAGATGGCCAGCCGGTTTCCGGCCAAATTCTCACGCGCGAAGAGGCACGCCGGCGTTACGATGAAATCGTGCGCGGGCGACGTGACCCCGCTCTGCTCGAATATGTCGGGCGCGACTTGTTCCAAGCGAGCATTTTCCCGATGGCACCCGGCGAGGAACGACGTGTCGAGTTAGAGTATGCCCAAGTGTTATCGGCTGAAAACGGGTTGGTACGTTACGTTTATCCACTGAGCCCTGAAAAGTTCTCACCCCAACCTTTACAGGACGCTTCCATCTATGTGTCCATCACTTCTCGCGATCCCATCAAAGCGGTCTATTCGCCCAGTCATCCTGTTGCCATCGACCGTCAGGGGGATAAGCACGTGCGTGTGGGATGGGAGGCGCGCAACGTCAAGCCGGACAAGGACTTTGTGTTATTCTACAGTGTATCGCAACAGGAATTGAGCGTGAACCTGCTCACCTATAAGGCACGCGGAGAGGACGGTTTCTTCCTGCTGCTGATCACCCCGCAGCTCCAGGTTGAAAGTGAACGCGCCGTGGCTAAGGACGTCGTCCTGGTGCTCGACACCTCAGGGAGCATGGAAGGTGAGAAGCTGGAGCAGGCCAAGGATGCCTTAGTGTATATTCTGCAGCATCTTAACCCGCAGGACCGTTTCAACATTGTGCGGTTTAGCACTGGGGTGCAGCTCTTCGCCGAACAGATGCGCCCGGCGGCCGAAGCACAAGATGGGATCGACTTCGTGCGCACATTGGGAGCTGCCGGCGGCACTAACATCGACGGTGCCTTGCGTGAAGCATTGCGCATCACCACCGACCCTATCAGTGCGGAACGGCCGGTCATCCTGATCTTCTTGACCGATGGCCTGCCGACCGAAGGGGAAGTTGAAATCTCAGCCATCTTGGCCAATGTAAAACGTGCCTTGCGACCGAATGTGCGCATCTTCGCCTTTGGTGTGGGCGATGACGTTAACACAGTGTTGCTGGACAACTTGACGCGCGATACACGCGGCGCCAGCGCTTATGTGCGCCCCGGCGAGCGCATCGACGAACAGGTCAGTGCCCTCTACGCCAAGGTGAGCGTACCAGTGTTGGCCAACGTCGCATTGGACGTAGCAGGCGTTCGCGTGTATGATCTCTACCCATCTCCCTTGCCGGATCTGTTCGCTGGAAGTCAGCTGGCCGTCGTAGGGCGCTATTATGCGGGGGGTGTGGCGACGCTCACCCTGCGTGGCACAGTGAACAATCAAGTGCGAACCTTCACCTACCGAGACCTCGCTTTCCGCGACTTTGGCGGCGAGGATTTCATTCCACCACTTTGGGCCACGCGTAAAATCGGCTATTTGCTCAACGAAATCCGTCTCCATGGCGAATCACAAGAGCTGATCCAGCAGATTGTGAATCTATCCGTCCGTTACGGGATTATCACCCCATACACCTCGTTCTTGGTGGAAGAGCCTGTCCGTGCCTTGAGTGAAGCGGGACGCACTGCCGCCGCGGCAGATGCCTATCTTGCGCTTCAAGCTGCTGCCCCGGCGCCGCAAAGTGGCGCTGCTGCAGTCGAGGAGTCGATCGCCCAGAGCGAAATGGAGAAAGCGACACTTCCTGGCGCACCGACAGATACGTATAGCGCTCAGGTGCGCACCGTGGGCGAGCGTGCTTTTGTGTTGCGTGATGGTGTTTGGACGGATACTACATTTGACCCAACGCGCATGACCCCGGTCCAGCTCGTCTTTGGTTCGCATGCCTTCTCGGATTTCCTGACACAGCATCCCGAGGCAGGACGCTATTTTGCACTCGGTGCACACGTCATTGTGGTGATCGACGGAACTGCCTATGAAATGATCACCCCTAGCGCAGGGTACCAGCCCGTCAGCCAAGATGCCGTGGTTGGTATATTCCAAGAAAGTGACGCTTATCTCTTCTATTATCCCCTGGTATTACTGTCATTAGCGCTGCTGGTGGCAATATGGTTGCTCTAGACTCACGGGCATCCAAAGGCGCTGGAGAGCACCGCGTAGTAGCCCGCGTGTTGGCCGAGCGATGAGGAAATTTTGGTGTCTTTCCCACATTGCGTAGCCCAAAGGCGCTCTCCGTGGTGGGGAAAAGCCATTTGCTGACGCGCGCGGCTCGGTTTACCCAGAAATATGGCTGCACGCTGCCGGCTTCATCCCGCGCATGCTGAGCAAGGGCTACTTCAGCCCGCCGGCTGCACCACCTTTTCGACCACACAGTCGAGGACATCCTGCGCGGCGCGCAGCTTCCTCATGCAGTGAGCACCCGTGGATGCGAAGCTGACACTTTTTCTACTGGCTTGCAGTCTCAACTTTCTTCATGGTGGCAAGCCGAGTTATAACACCTAGTAATAGTCGAAGGAGTAGCCGAGACGGGATGAATTGAGGAGAGATTTTATACTATGCGACACCGGATTCTCGCTCAGAAACCAAGAAGTAGTGTTGTTCTCGTGATCCCCACACTCTTGACCTTGCTCTTCCTAAGCCTGACTCAAGTGGTAACGCACGCCCCCGTTCCAGAATACGGTGTGCCATTCAGCGGTCTATCCCGTGCTTCCACAATCACGCAAACCCTCTATCTACCCATTGTGATGAGCGTGCAGAGCGGTGCCCTGGAATGGACTCAGCTGGCGGGCAATCCCCAGCGCACGGCGTTTGTCCACGTAGATTTACCCAAACCATGGCACGTCCGCTGGATATGGAATGGGCCGAGTCGCGGTGTCGATGGCGGACCGGCACCGGGACATCTGCGATTGCCACGCGCGGTTCAACCTATTACGGGCGATCAGAAAGTCTACGTCGGTCACTTTGATGGTGTCGTGCGGGCGATATCCGAGATCACCGGTGATCTGGTATGGTCAACCTATATAGGTGGCCAGATTGTGAACACCGCCGCATATGATCCCATCGCCCGCAGCCTCTACGTCGGCTCCACTAACGGAAGGCTTTACCGATTGGACGCCTCGGACGGTGCTCTGCGAGGCAGTTTTGATGCCGGAGGTGAGATCCATATGGCCCCTCTGTTGGTGGATGACACGATCTACATCGGTTCTACCAACGGCATGTTCTACGCCCTTGACAAATTCACCCTTCGACAGAAATGGGTTTATTCGGCGGACGGGGCCCTCTATGGCTCGCCGGCTTACTCCTCGCGGTATGGCGGTCTGGTGATTATCCTGGTAGAGGGAGATCCGCGACCGTCCGTACACGCGTTGCAAGCAAGTAATGGGACGCGGCGCTGGGTGCAAAACCACGTCTTGGGCTTCGACCGGGATGATTTCGGTTCCAATCTTGCCTTTCTGGACACATATCCGGTTGTGTCCGAGGTGCACAACCTTGTGATCGTGCGCACCTATCGCTCTGTAGAGAGACAGTTTACTGGCGAGGGATATAGCAACACGGCACCTTCCACACCGGCGGAAATCCGCAGGTTTATAGCGCGGAATCGGGACTTCCAATCCTTCTATGTGTTGGACCTGGGCACTGGTGCAGAGAGATATGTGGCACCAGTCGCAGTAGGCGGGATTGGAGATGGCATCTGGTCTATCGGCCCCCAAGCTGTCATCAAGCGCCTAAACAACGGAGACGAAATCGCGTACGTCCTGTGGCGAACACGCCAGGCGTGCGCATGGATGGGCTTTCCCCCGTGTGATTCGCGCGATGACACCACCTTGGGCGAGATGGACCTGGCAACCGGCAACATCCGTTTCGTCCAGGATTGGCGCAATCAAGGGACAATGCGCATTCATACTGATGAACAAAGTCCCCTTTCGATGGCCGGCGATATGATCCTGCACGCCCACTGGATGACGCTGGGGATTCTGCGCATCACGGATCGTGCGGCATCCTACGGCAACAGCTACTCCAATCCTATCCCTACGGAGGAAGTTTATCCGGTCACCAACAGCATGTTAGTGGACACGTGTCCGGCGCGTCGCAATCACTTCTGTCCCGAAAGCATGCGGTTGCCGGCTGGCGAGCCGGAGCAAGACCCCGGCTTTTACATCTATTACACGGATCAAATGCAATATGACCTGTGGTGGCATTCCTCTACGGGAGATCCGCGCAATCCCGATCTACCCTCGGCCAGCCCGGTGCGCAGCGCGGCGATCAGCAACCGAACAATTTACTGGAAAACGGTGGACGGGGCTATTATCGCCCTCGGACCCTAAGACAACGGATGAGACTGTCGGCAGCCATAGACTGATTCTGCGGGGCATCGGCCATCATGCCGAGCCTCGACGGCTTGCCAAGTCGTCAGAGCACGCGCCAGGGCTGCCCACTCCGTCGGGCTGAGCGTCTCTGCTTCGCCGCGACGGGGCGAATCCCTGCGGCTGACAACAATGCGCTGTGCCGCTCTGCCAGGAGATCCAGCCCCGCGCCGGTAGCATATCCTTCGCGGTGGAGGTCAGCTCGAGGTGGGAGAGTGAGACGTGACCTCGGTGGTGAGCAACGTAAAGAAGAAGGTGCTGCCACTTCCTTCAACACTCTCAGCCCAGATGCGTCCGCCATGGGCCTGGACGATGTGGCG
The DNA here is from genome assembly GCA_025062175.1 of Anaerolineae bacterium. Taxonomy (GTDB): domain Bacteria; phylum Chloroflexota; class Anaerolineae; order 4572-78; family NAK82; genus NAK82. The sequence goes on from JANXAX010000055.1 coordinate 7,095, forward strand.
TGCGATGGCCAAGCCCAATCCGGTGCCACCGCCGCTGCGCGCCCGGTCCGCCTTGTAGAAACGCTCGAAGATGCGCGGTAAATCCTCGGCGGAGATACCCACCCCGGTGTCTTGGACGGCCACCCACACCTCAGCCTGGTGCAACTCGGCCCAGATCGTGATTCTGCCACCCGGCGGTGTGAACTTGATCGCATTGTGTACCAGATTGCTGACCACCTGACGGGCACGTTCCACATCGGCTAATACAGGCGGGAGTCCATCTGACAGATGGACCGTCAGTCCCAACCCTGCGCGCTCGGCTTGCGGCCGCAGGCGTTCTACGGGGGGGAAGACGATATCGGACAGCGCCGTCGGCACCAGGCGCAGCGGCACTTTTCCCGACTCGGTGCGGGAAAGCTCTAGCAGCTCTTCCACAATTTGGGTCATAGTATCGACTTCCGCCTCGATGCGGTCGAGAAAGCGTCGCGCTGCTGAAGGGTCATCCAGAGCACCATCGCGCAACGTTTCCACCAGGGCCTTCAGCGAGGCAAGGGGGGTACGCAGCTCGTGGGAGACGTTACTGATGAAATCACGCCGCACTGTCTGCAGATGGCGCAGGTGAGTCATATCCTGCAAGATGACCAAACAGTGAATCCCTGTCTTTCGGCGCAAAGGCACAATCGAGGCGCGCAGGGCAATATCCTTGCGCTCGATTTCCACACCGAGCACGCCCTCTAGCCCGTGCTCGCGACAGCTGCGCTCGTGTTCGATCAGCGCGTGATCGCGCACCACCCAGGCAAAGGATTTGTCTATTGCCTCCGAAACCTCCACGTCGAACATATGGGCCGCGGCGCGGTTTATCAACTTTACCGAACCTTCCTCGTTCACGACAATCACGCCCTCCGTGATGTGTTCCAACACAGCACCTAGTTCCTCACACTGCTGTTCCATAACCTGCAACCGATTCCGGAAGCGCTCGATCATGGTGTTGAAGACATCCACGTACAATCGGGTATCCTGGTATTTTTCCGGTAACAGCCGCGCATCCCAATCGCCTTCTTTGAGACGTTGCATGACGCGCACTCCCCGTTGCATGAAGTGGACATGTTGGTGTGAGATCAGGATTGCCACGGTGGCAATACAGGCCGATTGGATTAAAGCGGCCAACGCGACGACCGGACGTAAGGGCACAGGGACTATGGTGACAATGCCTATCATCACGATCAGTGTCACAGCCATGAAAGGGAAGACGTGACGCCATCGCACCGAGGCAAGCATCTTATCCCTCAAAACGGTAGCCAATTCCGCGGACCGTCACAATGCGCTCGGGATGCGAGGGGTCAGACTCGATCTTCTCACGCAGCCAGCGCACATGGACGTCCACCGTGCGCGTTCCGCCCGCATAGTCCCATCCCCATACGCGCTCTAAAATGAGGTCACGTGAGAGCACGATGCCGCGATGCCGGGCTAGGAAGAGCAACAGATCGAACTCCTTGGGTTTGAGGCGGAGTGGCTGCTGACCACGCAACACCTCGCGCCGGGATAGGTCAATTACCAGGTCATCGAAGACGAACGTCTGAGGGGAAGCGGTCGAGGGCGACTCGACGGAGAGTTCAGCTTTCTTACTTGCCACTTCTTCGCGAATCATCCGCACCCGGCGCAACAGTGCCTTGACGCGTGCCATAAGCTCGCGCATGCTAAATGGTTTGGTCATATAGTCGTCTGCGCCCACCTCCAGCCCCACAATCTTGTCGACCTCGTCGGTGCGGGCTGTCAGAATCAACACCGGCACACTCATCTCTTGGCGCAGAATACGGCACACCTCAATCCCATCTAGGCCAGGCAGCATCAAGTCCAAGATGATCATATCGGGATGTTCGGCGCGTGCGAGCTGGAGCGCCTTACGGCCATCGTTGGCGGTGAGGACGAGATATCCCTGGCGTGCCAAGTTATACTCCAGCGTCTCCAACAGAACCGGCTCATCTTCCACCACCAATATTTTGGACCGTTCTGTTTCCTCTAACGGTTTCAGCGTCGGGTCACTGCTCGACATGCGGACGTCCTCACAGATGGGACTTGATCTGTTCTGCCACACGACGTGTGATTCCGGGCAGTGCCGTGAGCTCCTCTAAGCTGGCTTGACGGATTGCTTCAAGTGAGCCGAAGTGTTCTAATAGCACTTTTCTCCGGCGCGGGCCAATGCCCGGTATGGTGTCCAGTTGCGAGGCGATGCCCTGACGCGTGCGCAAGTGCTGGTGATAAGAGAGTGCGAAACGATGTGCTTCATCCCGAATACGTTGCACCAAGAAGAGCGCGGGGGAATTACGCGGGAGCACTACCGGTTCTGATTGACCGGGCAGGAACAGTTCTTCTTCGCGCTTCGCGAGTCCGACCACGGGCACAGCATCGCGCAGCTCGAACTCGTCCAACACTGCCAGCGCGGCGTTGAGTTGGCCTTTGCCGCCATCGATAATGATGAGATCGGGCAGGATGTTCCAACTCGCCTGGTTCCCACCGGGTGCTTGCGTTGCCAGTGGACCGCCGGGAGCGCTATCTTGCATGCGTCGGAAACGCCGACGCAACACCTCCTGGATGCTGGCGAAATCATCCTGACCTGGCACGCTCTGGACGCGGAAACGACGATAATCTGACTTGTGCGGTGTGCCTTTGACGAAGACCACCATGCTGGCAACGGTATAGGCGCCTTGTAGGGTGCTGACGTCATAGCATTCGATGCGCAGCGGGGGAGTTGCCAAATTAAGCGCCTGTTGCAGCTCGGCTAACGCCTCATTCTGTTTGCTTTCATCCGCCTGCCATTGATTGCGCAAGTGGCGCAGGGTCTCCGCGGCATTCTCGGTCGCCATTTTGACCAACTCGAGTTCAGGGCCGCGTCGTGGCACCTTCACCACTACATCGGCGCCGCGCTTGCTGCGCAGCCATTCGCGCACGATCATCACTTCGTCGATCTGGTGCGGCAGAAGGATTTCCGGAGGCACTTGGCTCACACTGTCATAGAATTGTTTCACAAAGCTGGCCAGTATGGCCTCTTCTGTCTCCTCAGCGGCACCGTCCAATACGAAATATTCCCGCCCGATCAGCCGACCATCACGAATGAAAAACACCTGTACACATGCGTCTCCGTTCTCGCGTGCAAAGGCGATCACATCGTGGTCGGCTAATGTCGGGCTGACCACCGTCTGCTTTTGCACAATGTGTTCGATGGCGGCAATTTGGTCACGCAACATTGCTGCCCTTTCAAAGTCCAGCGCCTCCGCTGCTTCTTGCATCTGACACCGCAGCTTTTCCACTACGGCATCGACGTGACCGGAGAGAAAGTCGCACAAGCCCTCGATGATCGCCCGATACTCCTCTTGGCTCACCGCCCCGATACACGGACCGGCGCAACGCTTAATGTGATAGTAGAGACACGGGCGCTCATCTTTGCCCGTTATGGTGCGCGTGCACGTGAGGTAAGGGAAAATCTTACGCACTAGGTCGAGCGTCTGATAGGCTGCTGAGGCCATCGTGTATGGCCCAAAATAGCGTGCCCCATCTTGGACGATGTGCCGTGTGGTGGTAACCCGCGGAAAGGGGTCCTGCCAGTGCACCTTGATATAAGGATAACGCTTGTCATCTTTGAGACGCACGTTAAAGCGCGGCTGGTGTTGCTTGATCAGCGTGTTTTCCAAAAGAAGTGCCTCTAGCTCGCTGCGGGAAACGATAAAT
>JANXAX010000056.1 GCA_025062175.1 Anaerolineae bacterium
GTCCCGGCGCGATGCGTTCCGTCACCAGCGCGCGCGAGATAATCTCACCACGGCGGGAAGCGAGCTTGACCAGTTGCCGGTTGTGGATACCCGCCTTGCGCGCGTCGTGGGGGTTGATCTCCACCAGTGCCTCGGGATACATCGCGCGCAAGTTGCGCGCCCGGCGTGTCATTGCACCGCCGTGCCAGTGGTACAGGACGCGTCCAGTGGTCAGGATCAACGGATATTCCTCATCTGGCAATTCCACCGGTGGCATATGATCCACCGCCACAAATTTGCCCAGTCCACGGGTGAATTTGTGGACGTGCAAGATAGGCGTTCCCGGATGCTGTTCGTCCGGGACTGGCCAGTGGAGTTGCGCACCTTCTTCCAGGCGCTGATAGGTGACACCGGCGTAGATAGGCGTCAAGGCATTGATCTCACGCATCACATCGCTGACACCGACATAATCCCAGCCGGCATACGGCGCATCGGCCCGCGGCGAGACCGCACCTAGCGCCAACATGCGCTTGGCCAGCTGGGTGATGATCCATGCATCGGGACGCGCTTCGCCCGGCGGCTCGACCGCCTGACGCACCCGCTGGATGCGCCGTTCGGTGTTGGTAAAGGTGCCCTCCTTCTCGGCAAAGCTGGCCGCCGGCAGGACGACATCGGCCAGCTCCGCTGCTCCGGTCATAAAGAGCTCCTGAACCACCAGGAAATGCGTGTGTTCTAATGCGTGGCGCACATGGTTGAGGTCCGGCTCACTGGTCATCGGATCTTCACCAATGATGTACAGGCAGCGAATATCGCCGCGCCCAGCAGCATCCACCATTTCGGTGACTGTGAGCCCGACCTGATCTGACAAAGGCACTCCCCACGCCTGTTCGAATTTCTGGCGCACTGCCGCGTCGGTCACAGGTTGGTAGCCTGGATACACGTTGGGCAGGCCACCCATATCGCACGCACCCTGCACGTTGCTCTGACCGCGCAACGGATTGACCCCGCTGCCCGGTTTGCCGATGTTGCCCAGCAACATCTGCAGGTTAGCACAGCTCATCACGTTCAGGACACCCACTGTGTGCTGGGTGATGCCCATAGCATACAACATAGCGCCCGGCCGGTTCTCCGCCAGCATGCGCGCGGCGGCCTCTAGCTGCTCGACCGGCACGCCGGTGATCTCGCTCACCTTCTCGGGTGTGTATTTTTCGAGCGTGGCCTTGAGCGCTTCGAAACCCTCAGTGCGCGTGGCGATGAACTCCTGATCGTGCCAGCCCTCGCGAAGGATGATGTGCATCAGCCCATTGAGCAATGCCACATCAGTGCCTGGCCGGTGACAGATATAGAGATCGGCATAGTCAGCGATATCGATGCGACGCGGATCTGCCACGATCAGCTTTGTGCCCAGATAGCGTTTAGCGCGGCGCACCTTGATCCCAATGACCGGATGCTGCTCGGTAGTATTGCTGCCGATGATGAAAATGCATTTGCTCTGCGTCGTGACATCGGCGATCGTGTTGGTCATCGCCCCACTGCCGAAACTGATCGCCAAGCCGGCGACGCTGGCGCTGTGACACAACCGCGCACAGTGATCGATGTTATTTGTGCCCATGATCTGGCGCGCAAATTTATTGAACAGGTAATTCTCCTCATTCGTACACTTGGCCGAGGCCAGCATAGCAAAAGCACCTGGGCCGTGAAGCCGCTTCTCCGCGGCGAACATGCGCGCCACCACATCCAACGCGGTGTCCCAGTCGGTCTGGATAAACGTGTCTGGTGTGACCGCGGTATCGCCTGTTCCATCGCCGTCATTTCCACCGGAGCGCGGTGGGCTGAACACACGCCACTCTCCGCTGTGCAGCTTCTCTTCCACACCCTCCAGCCAGCGCGCGCGCACCAGCGGCGCCGTCAACCGGTCTGGATGATGAACATAGTCGTACCCATAACGCCCTTTCACACACAATGCCATGCCATTGACCGGCGCATCCGGAGCACTCGTCACGCGGACAATACGTCCATCGCGCACATTGAGGTCAAAATTGCACCCTACGCCGCAATACGAGCACGTCGTGCGCACCTTCTGCACCTGGTTCGCCCGTCCCTTGCCGAGGCTCATCTTGTCGTACAGCGCTCCCACCGGGCAGTAGGCGACGCATTGGCCACAGCTTTCGCAGCGTGCATCCAGCATGAACTGATCGGCGCCAGCCACCAGCTTGGTCCTGAAGCCGCGATAGGCAAAATTCCACACATCGCGGTTCTGGATCTCAGCGCAGGCGCGAATGCAGCGACTGCACAAGATGCACTTGTTGCGATCGATGAAGACAAAGGGATTGGGATCTGGATCGATCTCCCAATTATGGCGTGCGCCGCGGTGCTCGGGCCATTTGACTCCATAGTCATAGACCAGGTCCTGCAGCTCACAGGCACCGTTCACTTCACATGTCATGCAGTCGTTGGGGTGGTCGCTGAGGAGCATCTCCAGCACGAAGCGGCGCGTGGCGTGTACCACTTCACTATCGGTATGCACGACCATGCCTTCTGTCACCGGCGTGGTGCAGGCCGTTTGCAGGTTGCGGGCACCCTCGACTTCCACGACGCAGATGCGGCATGCCCCGACATTGCTCAGGTCTGGGTGGTAGCACAGCGTGGGGATGTGAATGCCAGCTCTGCGCGCTGCCTCCAAGATGGTCGCGCCTTCGGGAGCTGTGACCGTTTGACCGTTGATTTTCAATGTCACCGCCATCGCCATACCTCTTAGCGTACCACTATCGCATTAAACTTACACACTTCGATGCACAGCCCACAGCGTTCACACAGCGCGGCGTCGATCACGTGCGGTTGCCGTCGCTCACCCTTGATGGCGTTGGATGGGCAATTGCGCGCGCACACCATGCACCCCGTACACAGGTCGGCGATGATCTCATAGGTGATGAGCGCACGGCATTTGCCGGCCGGACAGCGTCGCTCCTCGATATGGGCACGGAACTCATCCTCGAAGTGACGTAGCGCCGACATCACCGGCGCCGGCGCCAGCTGACCCAAGGCACACAGTGAGCCTTTTTGCATTCCATTCGCCAGATAGCGTAAATAGCCCAGATCCTCCAGGGTGCCCATGCCGGCTGTGATGCACTCCAGCGTCTCTAGCATGCGCATGCTGCCGATGCGACACGGCGGACACTTGCCACAGCTTTCATCGCAGGCGAATTTCATGAAGTACTTGGCGAACTCGACCATGCAGGTGGTCTCGTCGGCGACGATCATGCCACCCGAGCCCATCACGGCGCCTGCTGCACACAGCGAATCAAAATCCACCGCTGTGTCGAGATAGGCTTCGGGCAAGCAACCCCCCAACGGGCCACCCGTCTGGACTGCCTTGAATTTGCGCCCGTTCGGAATGCCTCCCCCGATGTCGTAAATGATCTCGCGAAGTGTAATCCCCATAGGCACTTCGATCAATCCCGTATTGTTGACCATGCCCGTTAACGCAAACACAGCCGTCCCGGAGTTACCTGGTGTGCCGATGCTCTGGAACCACTGCGCCCCTTGGAGAATAATAGAGGGCACATAGGCGTAACTCTTGACGTTGTTGACATTGCTGGGCTGTCCCCACAGGCCGGAAACCACCGGATAGGGGGGACGTGGCCAGGGTTGGCCGCGCTCGCCCTGAATGGAAGCCATCAGTGCCGTCTCCTCGCCACATACAAACGCACCGGCGCCTTCCTTAATGTATAAGTCGAAGCTGAAGTCGCTGCCTAGGATATGTTCACCCAACAAGCCCTGTTGGCGCGCCTGCTCCAGCGCGATCTGCAGGCGTCGGATGGCGAGCGGATATTCGGCGCGACAGTAGATATACCCATAGCGGGCGCCGATGGCATAGGCGGCGATGATCATCCCCTCGATGACCGAGTGCGGGTCACCCTCCAGGAGTGAGCGATCCATGAAGGCACCTGGGTCGCCTTCATCGGCGTTGCAGATTACATACTTGGGCCAGCGCGGTGTCTGGCGCGCTAGTTTCCATTTGATTCCTGTGGGGAAACCGCCACCGCCGCGTCCTCGCAAGCCCGAGCGGGTTATCTCATCGATAACCTGCTCTGGAGACATCTCGGTGAGCACCTTGCGAAGTGCACGATAGCCATCCCGCTCCATATAGTGGTGGATGTTTTCGGGATCGATCAGGCCGCAATTGCGCAGAAGTACGCGTTGCTGTTTGCCATAGAAGCCAATTTCGTTCCATTTCTCAATAGGGACATTGGAAACCGGGTCGTGATAGAGAAGACGTTCTACCCTGCGGCCGGCCAGGAGATGTTCTTCCACGATCTCTTTAACATCGGCGGGGTCAACATGGGTGTAGAAGGTCCCATCCGGATGGATGACCACGATAGGTCCCTTGGCACAAAAGCCAAAGCAACCCGTGCGCCGTACCTCGACTTGATCTGCCAGGCCTCGCGCCTCTATTTCGGCTGTGAGTGCTTGGCGCACCTCGGTGCTGGCTGCGGAGGTGCAACCGGTGCCCATGCATACTGCGATCCAACGATGAGGTGGGACATTCATATCCTCATGGGTAGCAACTGTTGTCGTGGCCAAATCATGGCGTGCTTTCATCTCGGTCACCTTGTCCTTTCCCTGCATGGGCTCTTTCTTTTGCGCACGACGTATCCCCCATTTGCCGTTTGAGACGTTGAAGGAGCTTTGTCGGACGCATATGGCCCATCACCTGCCCATCCAAAATTGTCGCTGGTGCCAAAGCACATGACCCGATACAATACACCACCTCCACGGTGAGCTCCCCGTCCGGCGTAGTTTCGCCCGGACGAATCCCATATTCTTCCTGGATCGCGGTAAGCAGCGCGGGCGTTCCTTTGACGTGGCAGGCCGTGCCATCACAGAGTTTGAGCACGTGGCGGCCACGTCGTTCCAGGTAGAACTGGGCGTAAAAAGTGGCCACACCGTACACCTTGCTCAGCGCCAGGCCCAGACGCTCCGCAATTCGCTGCAACACCTCTGGGGGCAGGTAGTTGTAGATATCCTGGGCCTTTTGCAGGATGGGGATCAGAGCACCGGGCTGGCCGGCATATTTCTCGAAAACGGGTTCCATCAGGGAAAGATCGACCGTGGGCGCGCCGCCATCGCCATTGGGTGCTGTCATTGCGCATCCTCCTCTAGCCATGCTCGAATGCGTCGCAATGCTTGCTCCGCCAAAGCAGCTGTCTTCTCAGACAGGGAACGTCCAAAGCCGAACTCATACCCGCGCACCGAACAGAGCACCGCCTGAGGCGTCCGACCGTACAGGCTGAGGGTGAGTTGCAGACAGCTTTGCGGGGTCAGATGGTGCGTGAACGGCGAGATCTGCGGCTCCGGCTGCAAAGGAACAAAATGGATTTCTTCCGCATAGCTACCGGTGTGCGCATCCACGAAACAAACGCGACCGAAACAGGAGATCGGCTCGGCGATTTCGGGGATCAGCTGGGGCATGCGCACCAAAACCGGCGACGGTTCCATACGACATAGATCATCGTCCAAGCTTTCGGAGACGGTACGCCCCAGCTGCTCCGCCAAGCGCTCTAAGATGTGCCAGGCGACCCCGTCATCCTGACGGTCAGGATTGCCGAACCCGATCACCAGTGTCTTGTTCGAAGCGGGATGCTCTGCTTTTTCCATAAACCTGTATCCAGCATTGGCATCAAAATATTACCACGAACCTTCTCCCCAGGCCCTCGCAGAAGAAAGGATGGCGTAAAACCACTTGAGATGGACGATACTACTAACGTATAGTTAGCTATTGCGCCGCAGGGTCTGAACCACCTCGCCGTTTGCATCCACGATGTCGATCACGATGGGCATCTGGCCGATGGCGTGGGTGGAACAAGAGAGACAGGGGTCATACGCCCGGATGGCGGCTTCGACGCGGTTTAGCAATCCCTCGCGGATGGGCTGGCCATTGATGTAAGTCTTGGCCACGCTGTCCACCGCCTTGCTCATCGCCCAGTTGTTGTGGCCGGTGGCCACGATCAGGTTGACGCGCTGCAGCTGGCCGTTGCGATTCGCCCAGTAATGGTGGAACAAGGTGCCGCGCGGTGCCTCGAGAACCCCCACACCTTCGCCCACCCATTCTCGACGCGTGTTCAGGATATCTGTGCTCAGGATGTCGGGGTCGTCCAAGAGGATATGCACCCTCTCCACGGCGAACAGGCATTCGATCAGGCGCGCATAGTGATAGAACAAAGTATTTTCGACCGGCCAACCACCGTTGAGCTTCTTGAACTCCTGGAGCTCGGCGTTGGCCAACGGTGTGTCAATCTTCTGCGCCACGTTCAAGCGTCCGAGAGGCCCTACCCGATACACACCGGCCGGCCATCCCATCTTCTTGTAATACGGGAATTTGAGGTAGGACCAATCCTCGACGTGCTCGGCGATGTAGTCGAGGTAACGATGGCCCGGGAAGCGTTCCAGCAGCCGGCCATTGGCGTCGATCAATTTGCACTCGCCCTCATACAGCTCCAGCCCATCCTCCGGGGTGACCAGGCCGAAATAGCCGGTGGAAAAGACGGCGAACTTGTTGATGTCCTCTAGGTTCTTCTCTGCCCAATCCTTAAAGATTTTCAGGCCGAGCTGGACGGTTTGGAGCGCTTCATCATAGCCAGCCAGGATTTGATCGCGTTCTTCAGGGCGCAACGCCTTGTTCACTCCGCCGGGCACCGCAAAGTTGGGATGGACCTTGCGGCCGCCCAGGATCTTGATGATCTCCTGGCCATATTTGCGCAGGTTGACCGCCCGGAGCGCCAGCTGGGCATCCGTCTGGATCAATCCCACCACGTTGCGCACCGCTGGATCGGCATCGAAGCCCAGCAACAGGTCAGGGCCGGCGAGCTCGAAGAAGTGCATCCCATGGCTCTGGATGACCTGTCCCATATGCATCAGCTCGCGCAGCAGCGAGGCCGGCCGGGGCGGCGGCGAGCCGGCCAATGCATCCCCCGCCTTAGCGGCTGCCAGATGATGGCTGACCGGGCAGATGCCACAAATGCGTGGTGTGATGGCAGGCATCTCGAAGTACATGCGGCCCTCACAAAACTTCTCGAAGCCGCGAAATTCATTGACGTGGAAGAGGGCACGCTCTACGTTGCCATTGCGGTCCAGGTGGATGGTCACCTTGGCATGGCCTTCGATCCTGGTCACAGGCTCAATCGTGATCTTGCGTGTCTCTAGTGCTTCCATTTACTCTCCCCCTGTTCAGAACAACTAAACGGCTAATCGTCCATCCGACCGGATTGGGATCGTCCGGCGAGACTAGGCCTTCCAATCCCAAGGTCTTGCCCTGTGTACCTCAATGCCAATGCAGCAGCTCATCCTTCAGCTTGGGCATGCGCCCCTGCGCCAGCTCAGAGAGCACGTAGTAGATGACATCCGCATCCGGAGGGCAACCTGGCACCGCCACGTCCACTTTCACCACTTCTTTGACCGCGCGCACCCGCGTCGGCCGCGCGATCTCCGGGTCGCTGGGAATCTTGCCCTCGGCATCGGTGCTCTCCGTTTCAACATAAGCACGTTTGAGCGCATCCTCGATCGTGCCGAAGTTGCGCATCGCCACCACACCGCCGAAGACAGCGCAATCACCCAGTGCCACCAAGATCTTGCAGCGCTCACGCATGCGCTTAGCCACCTCTTCGTTAGCGGTGTTATTGATGGCACCCTCCAGGATGCCAATGTCACACCCGTTCTCATCCGGCTCCTTGAGGTCGGTGATCGGGGTGGCGCGCAGGTCCACTAGCTCCACCAGCTTGGCAATGCGCTCGTCGATGTCGAGAAATGACATATGACATCCGGCACATCCGGCCAGCCAATCGCTCGCAACTTTTAGCTTCCGCATTCCTATTCTCCTTTCAATACCCGTTTTCTCCTAAAACCATTATATCCCAAGCTGTCTATCTCGTCCAGCTCTCAGGGGATGGTTTTGATCTCCACTTTGTTACGCCACCCGAGCCACACATGTGCAGGAAGGAGCGGCTGCACCTTGCGCGGACACGCGTGGCTCGGATGGCCTGGTCTCCGTTGTGTCTCGTGTCTTCGCAGCCCCACCCCTATGAAAGCGCTCGTCTAGCGTCCTTAGCGGCAGACATCGGGCTGGCTAATCCAGATGCGCTGCTGCATAGCATCGCGCCAATTGTCCTCCAGCGTGATCCCCAGCGTTTCGGCCAGGGCCTGGAAGATGGCCGCGTTGCTGCGCACCTCGCGCGGCGGGGTCAATCCCTGACGCGTCTCCTGCAGACGGCCCTCCAGGTTCACGTAATGCCCGGCCTGCTCGGCCCAGATTGCCGCCGGCAGGACGACGTCGGCCCGATCGGTCAATGGCGAGGCATAGCTGGCCTGCACTACCAGGAAGGGAACATGTTCGACATGCTCGAGCAAGCGTGCACTAGGGTGGTCGTCTCCTAAGGCCAGATAGGCCACCTGATGCCCTTTCAGGTCGAAGGCCTTATCGAGATCGAACAGATAGGCGGCCATGCTGTTCGCCTGTCCTTTGGTGCCGATGACGGCGCTGCGATTGTCGTCGAGGGCACCCGCCATACGGGCCAGGTCGAGGAGTGCCTCTAGGGCGGTGGGGAAGCTGGCGCGCGTGAGACCCTTGCCATAGATAAACACCGGATGTTCTGCATCGGCGAGCAGCCGCCCCACCTCGCGGATGGTCTCCGCCGGCACGCCGGTTATGCGGCTGACATTATCGGGCGTGTGCCGGGTCAGGTCATGCGTGCCGATCGGATGGGCGCGCACGCGTCCTAAGCTAGCGATGACCTGCATCAGTCCAACCAGCAGGTCGTAATCAGTCCCCTTCTTAGGACGCAACGAGAAATCGGCCAGGGCGTGCATGCCATTGTCATACGGGTCGACGACCACCAGCTTGCACCCTCGGGGCAGGATGCGCTTCACGAAGAAGCCAGCCACCTGATGATTCTCGACCAGGTCGACCCCGATGGCCAATACCACGTCGGCCTTGTGAATCGTGTCCAATGTGCCTTCGAAAGGTTTGCCCAGCTTGTGTGCTACCCAACCGGGCAATGCCGTGGTGACACCTTCTTCGATGCTCGTCACGATACCGCTGTCCAGCTTGTCGGCGAAGAGCTGTTTGAAGTAGTACAACGCTTCCACGGGCAAGCGTGTCGAAGCCAATGCTGCAATCCCGGCACTGCCGCGTCCCTTCGCTGCCTGCAGGCGCGACGCGACAGTCTGCAATGCTTCCTCCCAGGTGGTCGCCTTAAGCGCTCCGTTCCGGCGCACCAACGGCGTGATAATGCGTTCACCCTGGTTGGTCAGGGGGTCAAAACGGCCGATCTTGCACAGGACACCTTGATTTACAGGCGCATCCCAATCTCCTTCGATGCGCAACAAGCGGTTATCACGCACGATCATTTCGATGCCGCATCCAACGCTGCACCCGACGCATGTCGACTTGATGCGCGTCACATCCTTGAGGCGCCCCTGATAGGCGCTCGCGCGATCGATGATGGCGCCGGTGGGGCATACCTGTAGACAGGTGCCACACGAGATGCATGTGCTCTCCCCCAGTGGCACATCCAGGTCGGCGATGATACGGCTGTTAGCGCCGCGCTCCTGGACGCCCAGGGTGAAGTTGCCCACCAGCTCAGCGCACGCGCGCACACAGCGACGGCACATGATGCACCGGTTGTGATCCAGCACGAAGAACTCGTGCGACCCGTCCACCGGATAGGGCTGCCAGTTGGGCTGCAGTGGCCACTCAGTCATCCCCTGCCCATAGGCGGCATTTTGCAGTTCGCAGTCGCCACCACTTACCGGACAATACATGCAGAAGTGGTTGCGCTCGCTAAAAATCAAGGTTAGCACAAACGTGCGCGCTTCTTGCACGGCCGGGGTATTGGTATATACGACCATGCCATTTGCCGCGGGCAGGGTGCAAGAGGGTTGCAACGTCCGCGCACCCTCCACTTCGACGAGACACATGCGGCAACCGCCGTAGGGAACGAGATGCTTATGGTCGCACAGCGTGGGGATGTGAATCCCGGCCTGCTGTGCCGCACGTAATACCGTAGTCCCTTCGGGTACGTGAACTTCCTTGCCATCGATTGTCAGCGTGATCATAATCTAACCTCTCCACATTTGGAATCTTCGCAGTCAGCAAACATCACCACCTATGCCACCAGCACGCGACGTCCGCTCATCGGGCACACGCCGGTAGGACACAGGCGCAACGCGATATGGGCTTCCACTTCAGCCCGGAAGTGCTTCATAATATCCCGGATGGGCACTGCAGCCGTCTGACCCAGACCGCAGTTGGAGTAGTTGGCCATGCCGTCTGCCAGTGCCAAGAGATGCTTGAGATCATCCATCTCCGCCGTGCCCTCGGCGACGGTGCTCAAAATCTGGTACGCCCGTTGAGTGCCGATGCGGCACGGGGTACACTTGCCACAGCTCTCCACCTTGAAGAAGTTGAGCAAAACCTTCGCCAGGTCAACGACGCATGTATCTTCATCGCAGATGAGCAATGCCCCGGAGCCCAGCGAAACCCCTGCGCGCGCGAAGGAATCGAAATCCATGGGCGTGTCCTGCAAGCTCGCCGGGATGATGGACCCGCTGGAGCCCCCTGTCTGCGCCAGCTTGAACGCCGCGCCGTTTTTCATGCCCTTGCCATAAATGGCGATCACTTCGCGCAGTGTAATGCCCATCGGCACCTCGATCAGGCCGGTGACATTCACAGCACCCAAGATGGTATACACTTTGGTGCCGGGGCTGTTCTTGGTGCCGAACTGGC
>JANXAX010000057.1 GCA_025062175.1 Anaerolineae bacterium
CTGGGATGTAATTTCTTCGACACTGCCTGGGCATATGGTCAGGGACACAGCGAGCGATTGTTGGGTCAGTTGATCGCGAACAACACGCAGACCAAGCTCTATGCTGCCACCAAGATCCCGCCCAAGAATTTCAAGTGGCCCAGCCGTAGGGAATACACCCTGGATGATTGCTTCCCGCCTGATCACATCGAGGAGTATGTGCACAAGAGCTTGGTCAACCTGGGAGTGCAAACGATCGACCTGATGCAATTCCACACTTGGGAGGACAGCTGGTTGCAGGACGACCGCCTGGCCTATAAGATGGATGACCTACGCCATCAAGGGTTGGTGCGTGCGTGGGGCATTAGCATCAACCGTTGGGAGCCATGGAATGGCGTGCAGGCGGTGCGTAGCGGCCTGTTCGACGCCGTGCAAGTCATCTACAACATCTTCGACCAGAACCCGGAGGACGAACTCTTTCCCGCCTGCGCGGAAATGGACGTCGCCGTCATCGCGCGCGTTCCTTTCGACGAAGGCACCCTCACTGGTACGCTCACCAAGGACAGTAGATGGCCGGAAGGAGATTGGCGTAACACCTACTTTGTGCCAGAGAACCTGATTCCCAGCGTCGAAAGGGCCGAGGCGCTGAAGAAGGTGCTGCCCGTAGGGATGACCATGCCGGAGATGGCGCTACGCTTCATCCTTTCCAATCCCACGGTCAGCACTACTATTCCGGGAATGCGCAAATTGCGCCACGTCGAGGAGAACATCGCCGCCAGCGACAAAGGGCCACTTTCTGCTGAGCTGCTGGCCATTTTGCGCCAGCACCGTTGGGACCGTGTGCCGACCAGCTGGTCGCAATAGCTGGGAATAGCGCAGACGTAAGTCAACCGGGTGGCGCGTGGGCAAGCCAGCGACTGGAGTTGCGCCTGGCAGGCAGGTTGTCGGGTGTCTTCCCGCAAGGACGCGACTGTCTTGGCATTTGCCACCACCATTATCCGAGCCGCTACTGTGAGGAAGTGGTTAACTTGCTGCTCGCTCACGTGCGTGGTGGTTGATCTTGTCCGTGCTGGCGGACGGCCGCAGGTTCATATGTGGTGATTTCCATTTGCTCTGGCTTGCTAAGGCGCCGGAATCCCCTCGTATCCAGAGGCGTACTCGCGAGAAGACAAAGAGAAGCAAAAAAATTGACATCGATCTACGGAACGCTGTGCACTGATGCGTGTTGCGATCTGGTGGCTGCGTCGTGATCTGCGGCTGTCGGATAATCAGGCCCTGGCGGCCGCCCTGGCAGCCGCGGATGTGGTATTGCCGGTTTTCATATTAGATCCAGCGCTGTTGTGCTCTCCGTATGTCGCACCACGACGATTGAATTTCCTATATGCTGGCCTGCAACAGCTGGATGCGGCCTTGCGGGCGCGCGGCAGCTATCTCATCCTGCGACGCGGTGTTCCCCACGAAGTGCTAGCCACGCTGGTCGGCGAGAGTGGCGCCCATACCGTCTATGCCGAGGCGGATTATTCTCCTTACGCTGTCCGACGTGATCGTCAGGTTGCGGCGCGCGTTCCGCTGCGTCTCATGGGCGGGCTGACGGTGCACGCACCGGAGACGCTGGTGCGCGCCGACAGCACCCCTTACCAGGTCTTCACTCCGTTCAGCCGAGCATGGCTCGCCCGCCCTGCCCCCACCTCGGATGAGCTGCTGCCATCGCCCGCGCACATCCCGACACCTCCAGGGTTCACACGAGAAGCGGTGCCTGTGCCCGAGGTCATCCCGGAGTTCCCTGCGGGTGAGACCGAGGCACAGCGGCGTCTCATGCGCTTTGCCGGCGCTGCGGCAGCCGTGCTAGGGCACATGGCGCCGGGTGGTGACAGCGCCGACGCAGCCACCTCGCAGCCACCGATCTATCAATATGCGCAATTGCGCGACCGGATGGACCTGCCGGCTACTTCACAGCTCTCCCCCTACCTGCGCTTCGGGATGCTTTCGGCACGTCAGGCGGTGGTGGTCGCGCGACGCGCGGCCGAGCTGGCGCCGGATGCTGCTGCCCGTCAGAGTGCTATGGTATGGCTGAATGAACTGATCTGGCGCGAGTTCTACATCACCATTCTGGCCCACTACCCATATGTGCGCGAGCATGCCTTCCGCCGCGACCTAGAGGACATCCCCTGGTCGAACGATCCGGAGCACTTCAAGCGCTGGCACACCGGGCACACTGGCTACCCGGTGGTCGATGCCGCTATGCGCCAGCTGGCACAGAGCGGTTGGATGCACAATCGCGCGCGTATGATCGTCGCCTCATTCCTGGTGAAGGACTTGTTGATCGACTGGCGCTGGGGGGAGCGCTGGTTTATGCAACAGCTGTTGGACGGCGACCCGGCAGCGAACAACGGCGGGTGGCAATGGAGCGCCGGCACCGGCACCGATGCCGCACCCTACTTTCGCATCTTTAACCCGGTGACGCAAGGACAGAAGTTCGACCCCGCGGGTGACTACGTGCGTCGCTGGGTGCCTGAGCTGGCCCGGGTGCCGCCGGAGTACGTCCACGCGCCATGGCAGATGCCGGTGGAAGTGCAGCGCGCAGCGTGCTGTCGCATCGGTGTGGATTATCCATGGCCTTGCGTCGACCACGCAACCGCCCGGCAGCGTGCCCTGACGGCTTATGCGGCCGCGCGCGCTTCTCAAAGGCACACGCCCGGCACCGGAAACCGTGCACACAACTGATAGGTCACTGCACGTAGCTCTTGCTGGAGACGCTCATTGTGAGGGTCTTGAAGGATGCGCACAATGCAATCGGCCACGGTCTGCATCTCCGGCTGACGGAAGCCGCGCGTGGTCACAGCCGGGGTCCCCAGGCGGATGCCACTGGTCACCCGGGGCGGTGCCGGGTCGAAAGGGATCAAGTTCTTGTTGACAGTGATACCGATGCGATGCAATGCCTGCTCGGCGTCGGCGCCGCTCAGGCCGGTGCTGCGCACGTCTACCAGCAGCAGATGGTTGTCGGTGCCTCCGGTGACCAGACGCAAGCCTTTCTGTGCCAGGGCGCGGGCCAGTGTCTGGGCATTATCCACCACCGCACGCATGTACACCGTGAATTCAGGGCGTAATGCCTCGGCCAGGGCCACCGCCTTGGCGGCGATGATGTGCATCAGCGGGCCGCCTTGCAGCCCGGGAAAGACCGCCTTGTCAATGGCCTGGGCGTGCTGCGCTTTGCACAGGATGAGACCGGCACGCGGACCGCGTAAGGTCTTGTGGGTGGTCGTGGTCACCACGTCGGCGAAAGGGATCGGGCTGGGGTGCAGCCCGGTCGCCACCAGGCCGGCGATGTGTGCCATATCGACCATCAGATAAGCGCCCACCTGGTCGGCGATGGCGCGCAAGCGAGCGAAGTCAATCACACGCGGATAGGCACTGGCGCCGGCCAGGATGAGACGTGGTCTGTGTGCTTCGGCCAAACGGGCAATCTCGTCGTAATCCAGCAGCTCGCTGTCCGGCGCAACACCATAGTGCACGAAGCGGTAAAACTGGCCGGAGAAGTTGAAGGGGGCACCATGAGTGAGGTGACCGCCATGGCCAAGGTGCATAGCAAGCACCGTGTCGCCAGGTTGCAGCAGTGCCAGATAGGCTGCTCCGTTCGCCTGAGAACCGGAATGCGGCTGGACGTTGGCGTGCTCGGCGCCGAACAGGCATTTGGCGCGCGCAATCGCCAACTCCTCAACAATGTCCACAAACTCACAACCACCATAATAACGGTGGCGTGGATACCCTTCGGCATATTTGTTGGTCAACACCGAGCCCTGCGCGGCAAGCACAGCCGGGCTTACATAGTTCTCTGAGGCAATCAGCTCGATCTGCTCGATCTGGCGACGGCGTTCCCAACGAATGGCGGATAAGATCTCGGGGTCGACGACGCTCAAAACCTCGTCACAGGCGGTGGTATAAGGCTCTTCCACTGCACGGTGATCCAGTTGGCTCATAGCAAGCACTCCTCTCGGCAGATGCTGATTTTCCATTATACCATATACCATGATTCCTGTTGGGGTAGTGAGCCCGATGCAGAGCGGTAAAAGGCCTTTCAGTTTTTGGGAGACGCTCCCAGCGGTCGAAGGTGTACCTGCTCCCCTTTTCACCACCTGCGCCACCAGGTGACGCTACAAGAGGCCTTGCATCGACGTGCATCACTTGGCTCTCTGAAGGGACTTATCACTCATGAAGGAAAAACTGAAAAAGCCCTGCCCTCAGACGAAAACAGGTTGACACGCCCTCACCGTCGTGTTAAGATGAGCAAATAGTCCGTTATGAGCGGCTATGAGGCAGATATCGATGTCATCCCCTTTTGAAACCCTGTACAAGGTTCTCAGCCAGGAAAGACAACGCGGTTGTGACAATCGTTTGGTGATCGGCGGTCTGGAGAAGTTCGCCGATACATGGGCACCTCAGGCCATTGCCCAAGTCACCGACCCGGAAGAACAGCAGCTTATTCAGGAGATTGCAACACAGTTGCGCCGTTATCCTGAGCTGGAAGTGTCCGAGCGCGCGCCATTGCTCAGTGCTATCCTGGACAAAATTGTCACACGGCGAGGTAAGCCCACCACGTCAGCGTCTGCTTCCGATGTGTCGGCCATACAAAAGGCAGAGCCTATCCCATCACCGCGACAAACCCGCACACGTACTGCCCGCCGCCTCACTCCTCCCATTGGGGGCCTACACGAATCCGTGGAACGTCTACCGGGGATCAAGAAAGGCTTGGCGGAGAAGCTGGCACGTCTAGGGATCCGTACCGTGGGCGATTTGCTCACCCACTTTCCGCGTCGTTATATCGACTACCGCACCCTCAAAACTATCCGTCAGCTGCGCTATGGAGAAGAGGTTACCATTCTAGGGGTGGTGCAAAGCTGCCAGCTGCGCGACACCCGAAGCGGTAAGCGCGTTGTGAGCTGCATCCTTTCCGACCGCACCGGCGTAGTGGAGATCACCTGGTTCAACCAGCCCTGGCTGGTGGAAAGGCTGCCTCCTGGAACTCCCCTCGTAGTCAGCGGGAAAGTTGACCAGTATCTAGGACGTTTGATATTTCAGCATCCCGAGTGGGAGGAAGTAGATCGCCGTCAGATCCACACGGGGCGGTTGGTACCGGTCTATCCGCTTACTGAAGGCCTCACCCAAAAATGGATGCGTGCTCTTCTCGATCGATTGGTGCGGAGTGCCACTCCCAGTCTGCCCGACCATCTGCCCGCGACACGACGGGAGCGACTGGGTCTGCCCACCCTGGGAGAGGCACTGCGCCAAATCCACTTTCCCGAGAGCCCCGAAGCGCTCGAACAGGCGCGGCGACGGTTAGCCTTCGATGAGCTGCTTTTCATCCAACTGGGTGTGCTGCGCCAACGTTACCGCTGGCGCTCCCAGCCTGGCCGCCCGGTGCACGTGGACCGCAACTTGCTGGAAGAATTCATCACCGCACTGCCGTTTAGACTGACAAGCGCCCAGCGTCGGGTGCTGGAGGAAATCATAACTGACCTGCAACAAGAAGTGCCGATGAACCGACTGCTCCAGGGCGATGTGGGGTCGGGCAAGACGGTGGTAGCACTAGCGACGATGGTGGTCACCGCAGCCAGCGGAGGGCAAAGCGCTATTATGGCACCCACCGAGATCCTGGCAGAGCAGCACTATCGCACCATCACACGCTTATTGGAGCCGTTCGCTACCTTACGGAGTGACCTTAATCTCTCGGTACATCTCCTGACCGGCAGCACCCATGCTGCAGAGCGTGAGACAATTTATGCCGACATTGCCAGTGGGCGCGTCAAGCTGGTAGTTGGCACGCATGCCCTGATCCAGGAGACGGTGGATTTCCACGATTTGCGCCTGGTGGTGATCGATGAACAGCATCGCTTTGGCGTCCAGCAGCGCACTGCCTTGCGTGATAAGGGCTATAATCCCCACATGCTGGTGATGAGCGCCACACCCATCCCACGCTCGCTTGCACTCACCCTATACGGTGATCTCGACTTATCGGTGATCGACGAGATGCCACCCGGCCGCCAGCAGATCAAGACGTACTGGCTTTCCCCCTTGGAGCGCGAACGAGCGTACTCCTTCATCCGCTCGCAAGTAGAACAGGGACATCAGGCCTTTATCATCTACCCCCTGGTGGAGGAATCGGACAAGATCGAAGCCAAGTCTGCGGTGGAAGAGTATGCGCGTCTGGCCAGGGAAGTATTTCCCGATCTAAAGCTGGGACTTCTGCATGGTCGTATGAGTGCTGAGGAAAAGGAAACGGTGATGACCCGCTTTCGCAACGGTGAGTTGCATATTCTCGTCTCCACCGCAGTCGTGGAAGTGGGAATCGATGTGCCGAATGCAACCGTGATGCTAGTGGAAGGGGCAAACCGTTTTGGGTTAGCCCAGCTACACCAGTTTCGCGGACGCGTGGGACGCGGTGAGCATCCTAGCTATTGCCTGCTACTGGCGGATGCGACCACACCGGAGGCAGAAGCACGGCTGCGCATTGTCAGCGAGACCCATGACGGATTCCGCCTTGCCGAAGAGGACCTCAAGCTGCGCGGACCGGGTGAGTTCTTCGGCACACGACAGAGCGGGCTGCCCGACATTCGCGTCGCCCAGCTGAGCGATATGTCGCTCCTCCAGCTGGCCCGTGAGGAAGCGCAGGATATCTTCCGCTGCGACCCCGATCTGAGCCAGCCCGAGCATCAATTACTCGCTCAGAAAGTGCAACAGTTCTGGCGCAAGCCGACCGATTTAAGTTGAGGAAAAATGATACGCGCGATCTATCCTGCTACCTTTGATCCAATCACGATGGGTCATGTGGACATCGCCACCCGCGCTGCCGGCCTTTTTGATGAGCTCATCGTGGGCGTGTATGACCGTCCGCTCAAAAACCTGCTCTTCTCGCCTGAGGAGCGCTATCAAATGACGCGAGACGTGTTGGCCGGCATCCCCAACGTGCGCGTGGAACGCTATGCCGGGTTGACGGTCGAATTCGCCCGCCAACAAAATGCCACGGTAATTGTGCGCGGGTTGCGGGCTGTCTCTGACTTCGAGTGGGAGCTGCAGCTGGCCCTCACCAACCGCAATCTCAACCCCGACGTCGATACGGTCTGCTTGATGGCCAGTCAGAAGTACCTCTTCCTGAGCTCCAGCGTGGTGAAGGAGGTTGCCTTTGCCGGCGGAGATGTGAGCGATATGGTGCCCGAGATCGTGCTCAAGCCACTTTTGGAGAAAATCCGCGCGTTGGGAGGCGACGGCGGTGGCAAGGTGAGGACAATCTCAGTGCGGGATTGACCGTTGGTCTTAGATAGCGAGAAACCCTTGGTGTAGAAAGCTTGTTTCGATCTGCCGCTTTACACAGAGATACTGGTTGCGCTGGCAATTGGCTTTCTTGTCGTGTTTGGCGCTCCGCTACGTGGATGGCACCGTCGCTGGGGGGCCACCGATGCCGAAGTACAATGTGCCCTTCCGGGTGATGAACTGGTGCCACATCCCTGGCTCCTCACGATGCGCGCCATCACCATCCATGCGACTGCGACAGATGGATGGCTATGGTTGGTGCAGATTGGACAGGACCGTGGGGGATTCTACACAGTTATTCTCGCCTGGAGAATCTGGTGGGCTGCAATATTCGTAACGCTGATCACATCGCTGAGGAGTTTCAGCACCTAGAAGTGGAGGACAAGATCTATCTCGCCCCCCAGGAGAGCAGGGCCCCATTTTTTGAGGTAGCGGCCATATATCCGCGCCAAGCTCTGGTGTTGCGAGGTGGTGGGGCGCCGTCAGATGCCGAGATGTACACCAGCTGGACGTTCTTTCTCGCAGAACAGCCAGATGGCACCACGCGATTGATCGCGCGTTACCGTATGGATGACCCTCCACGTGGGCCCAATCGAGTGATATGGGAAGGCATCCCGGATCCTGTCTTTTTCATAATAATAAAATGGAGCAATGCATGTTGCGAGGCATTCGGCAGCGCGCCGAAGCAATTGCAGGATGAGTTGCTGACACCTGTTGCAACAATTCCACCAAGTAAGATTGCTTGGCCCTGAAGCGCGATCGTGATGATCATCTCGCTTCAACTTTTATCCGATACAACAATGTAGGGGAACTTGCTATGCTACAACAGGCACAGGCCATCCAAGATCAACTGGTTGCATGGCGTCGCACTATTCATCAGCATCCCGAGCTGAGCTTTGAGGAGCACGAGACTGCCGCTTTTGTGGCACGCACCTTGCAGGACATGGGCGTTCGCGTGCGCACCGGGGTAGGACGCACCGGCGTGGTCGGCTATCTGGGCAAGGGGAACGGCCCTGTCATCGGGGTGCGTGCCGATATGGACGCGCTGCCCATCCAAGAGGAGAACCAGGTGGCATACGCTTCGCGGGTGGCAGGACGCATGCACGCCTGTGGCCACGATGCGCACGTAGCGATGGTGTTGGGGGTGGCGTTGTTGTTACAGCCGCTGGACCTGCCCGGTGAGGTGCGTCTCCTGTTCCAACCTTCCGAAGAGAGCGAGGACGAAGAGGGGCTGAGCGGAGCACAGCGCATGATCGCTGATGGTGCCTTGGAGGGTGTACAGGCGGTGATCGCCCAACACGTGGACGGTGCCCTATATACGGGTACCATCAATGTGGGTGATGGCTACGTCAACGCTGCGGTGGACACCTTTAAAGCCTACGTGACCGGCCACGGTGGACACGGCGCTTACCCCCATCAGACCTACGATCCCATCTGGATGACCTCCTTCGTACTGAATGCGCTGTATGCAATCCCTTCGCGGCGCATTCCACCTCTGCAGCCCTGTGTGGTCAGCGTGGGTGTCATACAGGCGGGCACGGTGAGCAATGTCATCCCCGAAGAGGTCTATCTGGAAGGCACCCTCCGCAGCTTTGACGAAGGAGTGCGCGCACAACTGGCTCGCGAGGTCGAAGCCGCCTTGGCTCTGGTGCGCGGGCTGGGTGGTAACTATCGGTTGACCGTGCGGCGTGGGTATCCGCCCACCTATAACCATCCCGAGGTGGCCGGCTGGCTGCGCCAGGTGGCACGTGACCTTCTGGGCGCCGAAAATGTGGGCTCGGAACAGAAATCGATGGGCGCCGAGGATTTCGGTTATATGGCACAGGTAGCTAAGGGCGCGATGATGCGTCTGGGCATCCGCACGCCCGGCGGGCCGCCGCGCCATATCCACTCTGCCACCTTTGATCTCGATGAAGCGGCACTACCAATTGGCACCGCAATATTGGCAGAAACGGCACGTCGCTTTGTATGCGGAGAACTCCCATAGCTTCCGACAGGCGCTCTTTGCGATGTCAGCGTCAACCCTACCCTTTCCATTTGGAGGAAAGCCGTGCGCATAGCGATCATCGGTTTCGGTGTCGTAGGACAAGGATTGGTGGAGATTCTGCAGGACAAAAGAGAGACGCTGCGTCAGCAGCATACACTGGATGTCCAAATTGTTGCTGTATGTGATACTGCCAAAGGATCAGTGTATCACCCCCAGGGTTTGGATGCGGCGCTGTCGTTGCAGGCGGTTCAATCTACCGGTTCATTGGACAGCTATCCCGATGTCGCCGGTCTGGTGCGAGGACTGGACAGCCTCAGCACCATCCGGGACACCGAGGCCGATGTGATCGTGGAAACGACCTGGACCGATCTGGAGACCGGTGAACCGGCCATCACCCACATCCGCACTGCCTTCCAGGCAGGCAAGCATGTGGTGACCAGCAACAAAGGCCCGGTAGCGCTAGCCTATAAAGAATTAAAAGCGCTGGCCGATGCCAAGGGTCTTCTATGGGGGATCGAGGGTACCGTTATGTCAGGTACGCCGGCGTTGCGTCTGGGCACCACGGCACTGGCGGGCTGCACCATTCGAGCAGTTAGGGGCATTCTGAACGGCACCACAAACTTTATCCTCACCCGAATGGAGGATGGTGCCACGTACGCCGAGGCGCTCGCCGAAGCACAAAGACTGGGTTATGCCGAGGCAGATCCCACTGCGGATGTGGAGGGATATGATGCCCTGGGCAAGCTGCTCATCCTAGCCGCCGTAGTGCTCGGTCATCCTGTTTCAGCACGACAAGTCAGCCGTCAGGGTATTACCCACCTGACTCCCCAGGATATTCAACGTGCCAAAGCACAGGGAAAACGCTGGAAGCTGATCGCCGAGCTGCAGTGCACTGATGATGGTGTGCAAGCGCGCGTAGCACCGCAGCTGGTCGAGCTCTCTCACCCGCTGGCTGGGGTGAGCGGGGCGACTAATGCGATCACGTACATCACCGACCTGCTTGGTGAAGTGACACTGATAGGTCCTGGAGCGGGCCGCCGTGAGACTGGCTTCGCACTCTTGGCCGACCTCCTGGACATTCACCGTGCCATCCAGAGGCGGTGAGATGGGTCTTCAGCCGATGGGATCTTCCAAGTCATCCCAGATGCGGTAGGTGCTCACCTTAGAGAGAAGGTGCTCAACGCCGCAGCGGAAACGTGATAGTGACAGCTGTACCACCGTCGCGGTCGATATGGAGCGTGCCGCGCATTTGTCGCGTCAGCAGCTTGACGATACGCAGTCCTAGCGAGGTGACCGTCTCAATATTGATCTCTGCTGGCAGCCCAACCCCATTATCACGCACCACGAGGCGACACTCCCCAGGGTTGGGACAACTCAGCTCGATGCGCACCTCCGGATCCTTGTTTACTGTGCAGAGGTTTTTATCCCTTCGTGGGAATGCATGTTTAAAGGCGTTGGACACTA
>JANXAX010000058.1 GCA_025062175.1 Anaerolineae bacterium
TTTGCGAGAAAGGCGCCTTCGATTTGCAGCAATCCGAACGGTTGCTCCGCGCCGCCGCGGCGCTGGGGATGCCAGTCAAAATCCATGCCGACGAATTCAACGCGTTAGGGGGGGTCGCTCTGGCCGTCAAACTGGGTGCCACCTCAGTCGACCATCTGGACGTGACATCGCTTGACGAGATCGCCCAGCTAGCCACTTCCGCAACGATAGGAGTATTGCTTCCAGCGGTCAATTTTCATCTGAGCAATGCTCACTTCGCCCCTGCTCGTGCGATGATCGACGCGGGCGCGGCCATCGCGTTGGCAACGGACCTCAATCCTGGCTCTGCGCCTTGCCCTTCCTTGCCTTTGGTGATGGCCATTGCATGCCGCTACCAGAAGCTCCTGCCCGCCGAGGCCCTCAACGCTTGCACGATCAACGCAGCCTATGCACTGGGGCTGGGTGACCGCATCGGTTCGCTCGAGGTCGGAAAGCAGGCAGACCTGATCATCCTCAAGCAACCCGATTACCGCCATCTCATGTATCAGTTCGGTGCCAATCCGGTGGCCGGGGTGATCAAGCGCGGACAGATGGTTGTGTGAGCGGAGCTCTTTCCCAAAGTTGGGTCCACGAGCGCTCTTGCTGCTTCGGAGCTGTTTTGCATCCGTTCCGGGATAAGGTCGGCGAGAGGAGCTTGCTCCCGAAACGAGAACATTATGATGGAAGTGCCTATGGCCATCTCGTCGGTTCATAGCTCCGGGTGCTGGAATGATGGGTTCGCCTTGGTGAGGTAAATATGGTCCCGAGTGGCGAATCGATCTATCTGTTCGGCATTCAAGATCGCGGCGGTGAGGCCTTGATGGCCAGTGCCGGACGTCGCGGATGGGTGCTCATCCAGGAGGTGATCGGGCATGACCCCCACGATACACAAGGGAGTTCTTACGAAGACCTCTCCAAGCAGGGTTTTGGGGTGATCGTGCTTTTGGAAAATGGCCATCGCGGCGCCGGCACCTTGCCGCCCTCTGCCTTGCACGACGATTTTGCGGCGCGTTGCGCCGGCTTTGTGCAACACTCGGCAGGATGTCACATCTGGGTGATCGGCAATCACCCCAACGCGGCGGAAGCACGACCTGGGTATGGCTCGCCCCAGGAGGAGGTGATCACCCCACATCTCTATGCACGCTGCTACAAACGCTGTCGCGAGGCGATCCGAGCCCAGCCGGGACATCAGGATGATATGGTGCTGCTCGCCGCTACTGCGCCGTTCTGTGCGGATACGACATATCCGGGCAACCGACGTGGTGACTGGGTGCGTTATCAACAGGATGTGATGTTGTTGCTTGGTCCGGGCAACTACGATGGTGTGGCCATCCACGCTTACACCCACGGTTATGACCCAGCCCGGGTCGTCTCCGAACAGAAAATGCCTCCCCCATTTTCGGATCGGCACGCCGAGTTCAGGACGTACCAGGACAGCATGGCGATCATTCCACCTCGCGTACCCGTCTTTATCACCGAGGCGCGCCCACTGCCCGATGCAGCGAGCGGGTCGACAGGTTGGCCGGACGGTGAGGTACCGAATGGATGGGTACAGGCTGCATATAGTGAGATCGACCGCTGGAATCAACAATATCCGGAACGTCAGATTCGCAGCTTGATTCTTTACCGCTGGGACGGAGCGGATGAGGAAGCAGAACAATGGAGCATCCGGCGGCATCCGGCGGTTATTGAGGACTTCTGCCGCGCGCTGGCCCATCACTATCGCTGGCAGATGCCAACACGGCCGGAGTACCGTGCTGTCTTCCTCACGCAGAACACGCCGGCCAAAATGGTCGCCGGCGAAACGATCTACGTGCCGACGAGGTTACGCAACGAGGGCGCCCGGACATGGGTGCATAAGGGCTCCAACCCTTTCTGTCTGGCATCCCGTTGGTATGATGAAGACAACCGTGAGGTGCTGGTGCCGGTTGCCTACCACAACCACCTGCCCCACGATGTGCCAAGCGGGGAGGAGGTAGAGCTGCTAGCACGGGTGATGTCGCCGGCAACGGCGGGACGCTATCGTCTGCGCTGGGAAATGGTGCACGAGGGGGTCACCTGGTTCGGTCGTCGGGGTGATCCAGGTCAAGTGGTCGTGGTGGAGGTGTTGCCTGCTCCTCGGCCGCGCAAGCCACCCATCGAGGAGATCATGGAAACGCTGGCTCAGCACCCTACCCGTCGCTATGCCAGACGCTCTCGCGAGACAATCAAGAGCTTGGTGATTCACCACAGCGTCGTGCCCCCCTCTGTGGATGCACGCCAAATCGCCCACTATCACGTCGAGCACCAGGGGTGGCCCGGCATCGGCTATCATTTCTTCATCACCCCTGAAGGACACATCCAACAAACCCAACCGTTAGAAGTGGTTTCCTATCACGCTGGTGAGTTGGGCAATCAAGAAGGCGTCGGGATCTGTCTTTCAGGCAACTTCAGTGAGCAACCGCCGCCTGAACCTCAACTCAATGCGACGGCCCAGCTGCTCGCCTGGTTGTTGAGCACGTTGCATCTCCCTTTGGAAGCGGTGCGGGGTCACTGTGATTACCGCAATACCCAGTGCCCCGGCCGGACGTGGACGACCGTCTGGCGTGATCAACTGCTCGCGGCAACCCGACGCATCCTGGAGAGTGCCCGTCCTCCCGAGCTAACATCTAAGGTGTTGTACCACTATTTGCTGTTCTGGCAGACGGAAAATCAGTGGGCGGTTGAGGAGTGGCGCGCGGCAGAACGCTATGTAGGTCAATTCCGCGTCACGATGGGGTTTTCGGTTGACGATGCAATGCACGCCGAATATGTGACCCTCGTCGGGGATTTCAGTCGCATTCCCGAGGAGGTCGAAGCGCAACTGCGCGCTGCCGGTTGTAAAGTGGAACGCATCCCCGCCGAGACCCCCGCCCAGGTCAAGGCAATCCTGGACGAGATGGCCGCGCGTCGCCAGCGCTTTCTCACACTGGAATAGGCATGGTCTTAAGGTGTCGGGGTGGAGGTCGGCGTGAGGGGCGGTTGGGTCAGTGTCACCAGCTGCTTGATCAACCGCTCGACCGCGGCCATTTCCTCGCCATAGCGTGCCCAATCACTGCGCTGGAGAGCGCTCTGAGCTGCGCTGTAATGGGCATCCGCCTGGCGTGCCAGCTCATATACCTGTTGTTTGAGTGTCTCCTCTTCTCCGCCACTTTCCACAAATTGTGTTCCCGCTTCCACCGGGCTGCGCTCGGCTATGCTCGGTCCTTTGCCCACCAGCTCGACCAGTGCGCGCTCCAGTGTCTCGCTCATCACAATCCGGTCGCCCGAGGCAACAATCACGCGCTTCAATTCCGGAATCTGTCCCTGTTCCGCTTGTAGGTAAAGCGGTTCCACATACAGCAGGGAGTATCCCAGCGGGATAACCAACAAGTTGCCGCGGATGACGCGTGAACCGCGCTGGCCCCACAAGGTCAGCTGTGCGGAAATTTCCGGGACCTGATCGATGCGCGCTTCGATCTGGCGCGGGCCGAAGATTAATTCCTGTTTGGGAAAACGGTACACGACCAAGCGGCCGTAATAGGGATCGTCGCAACGGCCCGCAATCCAGGCGATCAGGTTGTCCTTGTTGGCAGGTGTGTAAGGCAGGATGAGCATAAACTCCTCCCGCATCCCACCTGGAAGCTGGAGGGTCACATAGTAAGGTTCTACCAGCTGCTCACGCTCGGCGAAGAGCTCACGCGGAATGTTCCACAAGTCCTCCTTATTATAGAAAACGTTCACGTCGCCCATATGATAGGTGCGATACATCGCCGCCTGCACGTTGAAAAGACCTTCCGGATAACGCAAATGGGCACGCAATCCCTCCGGCATCGTCTCGCCCGGGGTGAAGAGACCAGGGAAGATGGCGGCATAGGTACGTACGAGCGGGTCATCGTCCACAATGTAAAAGGTCATCGTACCGTTGTAGGCATCTGTGACCACCTTGACAGAGTTGCGGATGTAGTTGATCTCCTCCGACACCGGCTCGGAGTAGGGATAGCGGTCTGTGACTGTATAAGCGTCGTGGATCCAATAGAGCCGCCCGTTCCAAATCACGATGTAGGGATCGGCATCATAGCGTAGGAATGGTGCCACCAGCTTGACGCGTTCGTGGATCTGACGGTTGATCAACAGCCGGCTTTGCGGGGTGATGTAGTTGCTAAGCAGCACGTTAATATCTGCCAGGCGCAGTGACCAGGCGAGACGCTTGAAGTAGGAATCTAGGAGAATACCGCTCTCTTCCTGGTAGGTGGTATAGACATTCTCTTCGCCACGCGGATAGTCGAATTCTTCAATGCCCGTATTGACAAAGACGTAATTGTCGGTCAGCTCGCCAAAATAGATTTCTGGTCGCGTCAGCGTGATAGGCACCGTGATGATAGGCGGCAAATCTCTGATCCACAAAGGGGGTAATCCCTCTGGCAGCACTTCGTTGACCGGGTTCATCACCACCCCATAACCGTGGGTGAACTGCAGATGTTGATTCACCCAGGTCGGTGATTGGAGGCGCGATTGGTCGAGTTCGCGCGCCGCGATGATCACCTGGCGATAGTCGCCGTTGATGTAGTAACGATCTACGTCCAGGTCCTTGAAACGGTAGTAGGGGCGGATCTCCTGAATCTGGCGGTAGGTCTCGCTAAGGGGACGATAATCCCACAGGCGCACGTTTTGTAAGGTGGCCTGGTGCTCGGACAGGAGCTCAGCGGTCAGCGGGGCGATGCGCTCAAAGTTGCGCTCCTCAATACGGTCTAGTCCATAAGCCTGACGTGTGCTCGCGATGTTATGGGCGATATACGGTGCCTCCAAGGCGAGCTCGCTGGGCTCCACCACATAACGTTGTACAATGCCTGGCAGTATTGTCAGAGTAAAAAGGGCGATGATCATCCAGGCGGCCGCGCCGATGATCGGCCACCACAGACGGCGCAGGTACACATTTGCCAGCAGCATAAGGGCGATGAGGAGTGCGATCCAGAACATCACCCGCAAGGCGACCAGTTCCACGTGCACATCGGTGTAACTCGCCCCAAAGGCCACCCCACGTGGCGAATAAACCAGGTCATAGGCCGCCAGGTTATGTCCCCACGCGATGGCGACGAACAGCGCCGCTCCCAGCGCGGAGATGTGCAAGCGTACGTGGGGCAAAATGCTGGCCGTGCCGTCGCGCAGGTGGGGCAGCTGCGCGACGAAATAGAGCAGGCCCACGCCCAGCAGCGTGAGCAGAAGCACCGTGATCAGCCATCCTTGCAGGAACTGGTAGACCGGTAGGCTGAAGACGAAGAACGCGACGTCCAGGCCGAAGAGAGGGTCGGCAACGCCAAACGGCACCTGGTGGAAGAAACGTTGGAAATCCAGCCAGCGCGGTGCGGCAGCCAAGCCCACGAGCACGCCGAGGAACAGCGCCCCGATCCCGATCAGCCAGCCCCAAATGGGTGCATCGAGTGCACGTGTCTGGCCGCGATAGAGCGGCTGACGCGTGGACAGGTAACGCGCCAGGAGCATATTGCCCAGGAAAATCATCACAAACGGGATGGCTGCGCCGAAAAAGACACCCAGCCGTGTGGTCAGCGAGATAAGGAAAACGTTGGAGAACCCGACACTGCGATACCAAAGATAGTCGGTGTAAAAGGTGATCCCATTGCTCAGGATCAGCAACACTGCCAGCAACAGGATCAGCACGACCCACACAGGCACGCGCCTGGCAGGCCGGGGACGCTCATCATATGTCCTTCTATAGCTCATCGTAGTAGCCCCCGATTCATCTCTCAAAGAAATCTTCATCTCCTGAACACTTGGCGCTCAGGATGCCGCTCGGTGATCGCGCCATTTGATCAACCGCGGTGGTGCCTCCTTAAGCTACGACTCGTGCGCCCGGCCGAGAAGAGGAACGCCATTACAGCTGATACTCTGCTGCCCATTTCGTTCTGACGCACACACTCTGTCCCCTGTCTCGACTGCGTTAATTGTGTATGTTTCCCGATAAACCATTTCTCTCACGGGCGATGTTCCTCTTGTTGCGGAGGTTGCCGCAATGCATCTATCTATGGGAGAAGCACCGCCTTTTGTCAAGATTCCCACTCTCCCCTGATGACGATCTGCCGGGGCACGTACTACAATTCGATTGATTTTTCGATCTATATCGTGTATAATAATGTCAAATGACCCAGTACGAAGTCAAGCTACGTCTCTTCCTTTTCGGAGCACTGGTCGGCTTGGTGTTCCTGGTCCTCGTGTTCCAGACGTGGTACCTACAGGCGGTGCGCGGAGAGGAATACCGCATGCTGGCCGACCAAAACCGCTTCCGCGAGGTGATCCTTGAAGCCCCGCGCGGCGTGATGTACGACCGCAACGGCAGTTTGTTAGTGCGCAATCGCCCTACGTACAACCTGGTGGTGATCCCGGCTTATCTACCCGAGGAGCGCACCGCACGAATGCGCGTACTGGCCCGCCTGGCGGAATGGTTGGACATGCCTCTCACCACCCGACGCGGTCCGGGCGATGCGATGGCAGTGCGTCTATCCGGTCCTTTTCCCAGCGGACGCAGCGGTGCTCCATGGGACCGCCCAGCGGGCGATGGGATAGGCGGGATGGGCATCCTGCCGCCCAAGGGGATCCTCGACATGGTGGAGGAGGCCAGTCTGCTCGCTCCCTATCAGCCTATTGTGCTCAAGGAGGACCTCGATGCCACTTTGGCAGCGCGCATCACCGAAGAAAGTGTCAACCTGCCCGGTGTGCAGATTGAAATCCGCCCGCTGCGCGATTACCTCACCGGTTCCCTGACGGCCCATGTAATTGGCTACACCGGCGCCATCCTCCCTGCCTTGATCGCCGAATATGAGGCCAAAGGTTATGCGGCAAACGATCTTGTAGGCCTCGCCGGTCTCGAACTTCAATATGAGGAGGTGTTGCGCAGCTTCAAGGGGCGCGAAACTATTGAGGTTGACGTGAGTGGGCGCAAACTGCGCACTGTAGGCGAGCCAGTGTTGCCGCGGCCAGGAAACAACCTCAAGCTCACTCTCGATACCGAGCTACAAAGGGTGGTGGTGCGCGCATTGGAAAGGGGCATCCGCAACACCGAGCGCCGTGCCGGGGTGGCGATTGCTATGGACCCCCGTAACGGTCAAATCCTGGCGATGGCCTCATTGCCAGGTTTCGACAACAATTTGTTCATCGGTGGCATTTCGACCCGTGACTATATGGCGCTGGTGCAGGACAAAAGACGGCCACTCATCAACCATGCCATCGCCGGCCTGTACCCGCCCGGCTCGACCTATAAAATCATCCCAGCCCTTGGTGCGCTGGAAGAAGGTGTGGTTACGCCCAATACCATCATCATCGATGAGGGCGTTTTGTGGGTGCCCAATCAGTTCTTCCCGGATAATCCCGAGCTGGCTCAACCATTTTACTGTTGGAACCGGCAAGGGCATGGGCCGGTCAACTTCATCCGTGCCATCGCGGTTTCATGTGACGTGTACTTTTACTACATTTCGGGCGGCTACGCGCCCAGCGGCTTCCAGGGCTTGGGGGTGGATCGTCTGATCTATTATGCCGAGCTGTTCGGCATGGGACAGCCCACCGGCATTGACCTGCCGGGTGAAGCGGCAGGCCTGGTGCCCACGCCCAAGTGGAAACGGATCAATTATGCCGAGACATGGGTGACCGGTGATACATACAATATGGGCATCGGTCAAGGGTTTGTACTGACGACCCCGCTGCAGATTCTCAACGCCTATGCCGCCATCGCCAATGGAGGATTGCTCTACAAGCCCTACCTGGTGCAGGAAATACTGGATGCGGATGGTCGGGTCATTGAGCAACGCCAGCCACAGGTTGTCCGCAACCTGTTGGACTATGTCAGTCCCGAGAACCTGGCCTTGGTCCAGCAGGGATTGCGAGCGGTGACGCAATTAGGTGGCACAGCCGAAGATCTGGATGTGCCTGGCATTCCAGTTGCCGGCAAGACCGGTACTGCCGAATTCTGTGATAACTACCCGAAGTGCCTGGACAAAGACGGTCGGGTGAAGACTTCCCACGCCTGGTTTGTCGCTTACGCGCCGGCAGATAACCCCGAGATCGCCGTCATCGTATTTGTGTATGGAGGGGGCGAAGGTTCGCTGGTGGCAGCGCCCATCGTGGCCGAAATTCTGCGCGCCTATTTCGGTCAGCCCAACGAGCAGGATCAGGTGGAAGCCACTCCCACTCCGTTGCCCCCAGGCCCACCGCCAGCCGGCGCCGCGTTTACGGGACATTTTTTGGGCGGCAACCGTTGGGGAGGTTCGGATATCGCTGTGACCGGTTTCGTGCTCGACCGACGCGGAATGCCAGTGCCGGGTGTCACGGTCAACTTGATCGCCGACTTAGACGGGCTCGATTGGGAGGATCCTGTTACCGCCCAGGCAACCTCGGGCGCCAATGGCCAATTTGACTTCACCCGTTTAGACAAAACCGTCTCCCGAGCATGGCGTCTCGAACTGGCCGATTACGCCATCACCGAGCCACTCCGCTTCGAGATCGAGGAAGGTTATCACTATTGGGTAGAACTGCGCGGAACATGGTGAGGGATGTCCGGTAGAGAATGACACTGGAAAAACTCTCACAAGGGTTTTGAGAAGCGCTCATCCGATGTCATAATGAGGAGCAGAAAGGATGGAACATTCTGGAGTGGAGACGATCAGCCGGGCGCACGTCAGCATCAAGGGCACTAGTGACGGTTTGGTGATCCATTTGGGTCCCGGCGACTGGAACAGCTTGCTCATCGCTCTGGCGGAGAAGCTGGACCGCACTCCTTCCTTTTTCCGCGGGGGCCGTGTGGCGCTGAATGTGGGCCCCCGTCAGTTGACCGCCTCCCAGCTGGAGACACTAGGCACGCTGTTGAGCAAATTCCAGGTGAGCCTGTGGGCCGTCCTGAGTGATTCGGTCGAAACTCAACGGGCAGCTGCCGAAATGGGGCTGGAGACCTCATTAGCCCTGTCGCGCACGGAACATCTGATAAGTGAACAGCTGAATGGACGGGAACGGGTGATCGCCGACGGGGAACCGGCTATCCTAGTGCGCCGGATTGTGCGCTCGGGACAGAGCGTGTGCCACACCGGACATGTGATCATCATTGGGGATGTCAACCCCGGCGCCGAGATCGTAGCTGGGGGCGATATAATCGTGTGGGGGCGCTTGCGCGGCAACGTCCACGCCGGTTCGAACGGAAATGAGCGCGCCATCGTAGGTGCCCTCGTGCTGGCGCCGATGTTGTTGCGCATCGCGGGGTACGTCGCTCGTTCTCCGGGGCGCGAAGACAGCGAGGCGTATGAGCAATCCGTCGTGCCGGAAGTGGCCTTCGTGCACAATGGCCAGATCGTCGCAGAACCCTGGAGGGCCACGGACGGTCTCTACGGAGACTGGCGCGCCGATTTGCTGCGCCGGGCGGCGAACACGCTGTCCACTTGGTTCTGACGTTCTGGACAAGAGGAGGTAAAGCTCCAATGGGCGCAACGGTGATCACGATTACCTCGGGGAAAGGAGGGGTCGGCAAGACGACGGCGACGGCCAACCTGAGCGCTGCTTTGGCCATGCGAGGCAAGAAGGTCGTCGCGATCGACGCCGACATCGGATTGCGCAATCTGGACGTCGTCATGGGGCTGGAAAACCGCATCGTCTACGACCTGGTGAATGTCGTGGAGGGCGCCTGTCGCTTGCGCCAGGCCTTGATCAAGGACAAGCGCATCGAGAATCTGTATATGATCCCCGCCGCCCAAAGTCGCGACAAGAGCGCCATCCGTCCGCAAGACATGATCGACGTGTGCGATCAACTGCGCCCGGATTTTGACTTCATCTTGATCGACTCGCCGGCCGGGATTGAACAGGGCTTCCGCAATGCGATCGCCCCGGCTGACCGCATCTGCATTATCACAACGCCCGAGGTCGCCGCCGTACGTGACGCCGACCGGGTGGTGGGGCTCATTGAGGCCGAGGGGAAAGATGCCCCGTCGCTGATTTTGAATCGCTTGCGACCGCGCATGGTCCAACGCGGAGATATGCTCGATACTGCGGATGTTTTGGACGTGCTCGCCATCGAGCTCCTGGGCATCGTTCCCGAAGACGAGGCAATCATCGTGTCCACCAATCGTGGCATCCCGGTGGTGATGGAGAACACATCGCGCGCCGCGCAAGCGTTCTGTAACATTGCTGCCCGTTTGCTCGGTGAGAACGTCCCAATTATGGAATTGGAAGAGCCATCTCCTTCCTGGCTGAGCAAGATCGCCCACTTGGTGCGCCGTGGTTAAAGCTCGGTCTCAACAGGTGTATCTCATTCGGGGGGAGAGGTGGAACAGGGTTGCAAGTCCGAGCGCTTGAAATCGCCGTGTCTGAGTCAGCGGCTGGCTGTCCGCCAGCATAGATGGGGATGGCAGTGCCTTTACAGGGGGACGCCTGGCGACATACCCATCAGGCACGACTTCAGTCGTCGACCTCTGATAGGCCGCTGTTCCCATTCTCCCAGCGAAAAACGCATCCGGGCTTCAACCCACATTCGGGTGGGCAAAGCATGAGACAGGAGTGCTGCGATGAGCTTGCTTAATCACCTATTCGGCGGCCGACAACCCACCAGCCGGGAGGTGGCCAAAAGCCGCCTGCAGCTGGTGTTGGT
>JANXAX010000059.1 GCA_025062175.1 Anaerolineae bacterium
TTCAGGCGATGGGTCGTCGCATCACCGGCCAGGCGAATATGGACTATGCCTCGACACAATATATGAAGAGCTGGACGTCCAGTCTCTGATGGTCGAGCGCTTTGAAGATCCGGCGGCTGCGACATGCCACCGCTTTCCGCCAGGAGAATTTAAGATCGCGATGTACGTGGCGAATCAATTTGCCTACCAAGGGACTTTCGTTATTGAATCAGTTGAGTGAGCCTGGCACAGGTACGACACTACTCGGGTCTTGCTTGTATGCGGTAATAGGAGATTACATAATGAAGCACAATCTAGGTGTGGCAATCAGCACGATTCTGACCGTAGCACTGTTCAGTGCTCTTTGTCCGGGGAGTCCTCCATCCACCACGCATGCGGCAGAGATACTCGCTCACCACGCAGCGTTCCACGATGCTGCTGGTGCCCAGCTAGCTCCCCAACCCACCCCGACACCGACCATACAACGTTTAGCCCGTTTTAATGAAACAGCCGGTGCTTTCAGCATCCGTTATCCGGTCGATCTGAATCGCATTCGCTCACTCGACGTTCCCGACATTTACGGATACATGTTCACGAACGCGGCCACAAGCACCGTCTTAGCGGTAGGGTTTCTAGTGGTATCCGAGACTGAGCTAAGCGATGGCGAATGGCGGGTGCTCATGGCGGCGATGGGGCCACAGGGGATAATGCGTCGGCTGGGCTCTCCCTTCGACGATCCTGCCTTTGTCGAGGTAGCGCGTGAGCTGGGTGAGACAGGCACGCACCAGCTTTATTGGGAAGGCAAGTACGAGAAGCCCAAATCCTCCGGAGAGCTGCTTCATAGCGCCCTCTTCGTTCAAGAGACAACAGGTATCTTGGCCATTGTTGCCGTGGTGACCACGTCGGAGGACTGGAACGTGCGGCGTACCCTCTTCTCGGAGGTGTTCGAGAGTCTGGAATGGTCTTCAGAAGTGGTGCGCGCTCAACTTGGCGGCACGGCTCTGCCAACCAAACCGGCTCCTACCGAGGAAACCGCCGTGCTCGAAATCACCCCTGAAATCGTCACCCCGACAGAGGAGGCAACCCCTCTCCCCGAGGAGGTTCCCGCTGAGGGCGGCGAGATCTCTCCGGAAACTATCATCGAATCCCTCTTTCCCAAGGAGACTGAGGAAGCAACACCTTCTGAAGAAGTAGATGTCATCACACCCGAAGAGACCCCTGGGGAGGAAATCATCCCAGAGGAACCTGTCGAGGATGTGATCGTCCCAGAAGAACCCGGTATAGAAGAGACACCACCAGAAGATGAGACGGTCACCTTCGAGGATCCCAATGGGGTGTTCGAGCTCACCTATCCGGCGGTCTTCGACACCCAGGAAGGTCCATACATAGAAGGTGAGGGATATGTTTATGCCACCTCGATAGGAGGTGACGAAAATTATTTTGTGGGCGTATACTTCGGGATCATGACCAAGAGGGCACTCTCAGATGCCGAATGGGAGAAAGCGGTTGATCCGATAGTCGGGGGCGCCATCGGCCAGGTAGGTGCAGACGCCGTTGAACTCTATCGAGAGAGAGGCAAACGCGGACAGCACTGGATTTACTTCGAAGCCGAGTCCGAGTATGAGGATAGACGGATGTTCTTCTATATTGAAGAGGCATCAGGGGTGCTGGCTATTCTGATGGGAGGCGTCCCACTAGCCGAATGGTCGAACTGGGAGGATGCCTTTGCGGCGGTGGTTCGCAGCTTCCAATGGTCTTCGGACGCGGCGCGTGAAGTGCTCAGTGGTGAGAGCGCTGAACCACCTGCCCAACCGACGTCGACCCCTCCCCGGAAACGAGTCATCCCAACCCCGACCCCTATTCGAAAGCTTCCTACTCCAACTCCTAAAATCGCTCAACCCGCGCTACCGGCTGGCAAAGGTGGGTTGGTGATGCTCAACTGTCGCGGCGATGTGGTGACCGTCGATGTCATCCCAGACGCCATCTTTCAAGAACTGGCACCTAAGACCGGTGAGGAGTGCTATCGGGGAAAACCTATCTATCTCGATCCGGGTGAACATATCCTAAAAGCCTCGATTGCAGGAGTGTCCTCGCATGGCGAGGCGACGATCATAATTGTGGAAGGGGAATGGCTTGAATTCACTTGGTACTGAGTAATTTAATAATATGGAAATCCTGCAGCGGCCCTGGCTCCGCTTCTATGATGAGGATGTGCCACGTACCCTGACGTACGATCCGGTCACGATCCCTGACTTTCTGCGAACCTCGGCGCGTCGCTTTCCCCGCCACGAGGCACTGGTCTTCATGGGACGGCGCATCACCTATGCCCAGCTGCACCATATGGTGGAGCGTGTGGCTTATGCGTTGTCTCAGCTTGGCGTGCGCAAAGGGGATCGTGTGGCGATTATGCTGCCCAACTGTCCCCAAACGGTGATCGCGTACTATGCTGCCCTGTCCATCGGTGCTGTGGCCGTCCTTACCAATCCACTCTATGTGGAGCGAGAGCTGGAACATCAGTGGGGCGAAGCCGGCACGGAGACAGCTGTGGTGCTGGATCTGCTCTGGCCGCGCGTCGCTGCCGTGCGCACGCGTCTGCCCTTGAAGCGCATCATTGTTACGAGCATCCAGGATTTCCTGCCATTTCCCAAGAATGTCTTGTTCGTGTTGCAACGACGCCGTCAGGAGAAGCGGGCGCGCATTCCCTATGGGGAGAGTGTCATCCCATTTCGAGCGCTACTGACACGCTCGGAGGTTCACTCACCACCTGTTTCACTATCCCCTGATGATCTCGCCTGTCTACAATTTACCGGCGGCACTACAGGGCTACCCAAAGGAGCGATGTTGACACATCGCAACCTGGTGGCGAACGTGTATCAGATCCGCGCTTTCCTGATGCAGGGCCACGTCGAGGGGCAGGATCGCGTGGTGGGCATCCTGCCCCTCTTCCATGTGTATGGCATGAACGGCGTGATGAACCTGGGCATCCACCTGGCAGCTACCATCGTGTTGCTGCCGCGCCTGGATATCAAGATGTTAGTCGAGGCGATTCGGGATGAACGTCCCACCTTCTTCCTGGGCGTGCCCTCGCTATTCGTGGCGGTGAACCGTTATCCCGGGATCGAGCGCATCGATCTCACCTGCATTAAGGGATGCTTCAGCGGCGGGGCACCCTTGCCTGTAGACGTGATCCGCTCCTTCGAAGCCAAAACGGGCGCCCGCATCATGGAGGCTTATGGACTGTCTGAGACTTCTTCGGTGACCCATGTCAACCCGCGCCGTGGCTTGCGTAAATACGGCAGTGTGGGTGTTCCCATCCTAGGCACCGACGCCAAAATCATGGACGCAGAGACGGGCACGCGCGAGCTGCCGCCAGGTGAGGTGGGCGAACTGTGGGTCAAAGGACCTCAGGTGATGATAGGCTACTGGAACCATCCTGAAGAAACCGCTCAAGTGCTCGTCGATGGATGGCTGCGCACTGGGGATCTGGCGCGTATGGATGAAGACGGTTATTTCTACATCGTGGAGCGCAAGAAGGACCTCATCGTCACCAGCGGCTTGAATGTTTACCCGCGCGAGGTCGAAGATGTACTGCGCCAGCATCCTAAGGTACACGAAGTGGCCGTAATCGGGTTGCCGGACGCGCTGCGCGGCGAGAAGGTGGTGGCCTATGTCGTGCTCAAGCCTGGTGAGCAGACCACTGCTGCCGAGTTACGCGAGTATTGTCGCGCACGACTCGCGCCGTACAAGGTGCCGCGCATGGTGTACTTCCGCGAATCCTTGCCTATGTCCCCCGCTGGCAAGTTGTTGCGCCGTGTGTTACGTGACGAGATTCTGGCGCAACAGCAAGCCCCATCACCAGAAGATGACTAGGTTGTGTTGACGTTTAGGATTTAAGCCGTATTCTCACCTTTGAACACAGTCACTTTACGCGATGACCAATGGGCCAAGATCCTCGCCTTCCTGCGCACCTGTCCGGGTGTCTACGTGGGTCGGGAAGAGGACTGTCGTCGGTTTGTGGAAGGCGTGGTGTGGATGGCACGCAGTGGCGCACCGTGGCTCTTGCTGCCACCTCAATATGGCAAGTGGAACAGTGTCTACAAACGCTTTGCGCGCTGGTGTGACCAAGGGGTCTGGGAACGGATGTTGGCCCATTTTGCCGATAACCCGGATATGGAGAGCGTGATCGTAGACAGCACGGTGGTGCGGGCGCATCCCGGTGCGGCAGGAGCTTCAAAAAAACGGGAGACAAGCCGCTCCGGCTTTGCGACGCAGTCGTGGCGGGTGCAGCACCAAAATTCATATCAGCGTGGACGGCTTGGGCTATCCGCTGCGGCTGATCGTGACCGCCGGGCAATGGCACGCCATCCCCCAAGCGCCGGCACTGGTTGCCGGGTACGTCTGTCAGTATGTCCTCGCCGACCGCGGCGACGCTGCGGCACATTTTCTCGAGTGGATGGTGCGCCAGCAGGCCGCGCCGGTCATTCCGTCGCGCAAAAGGCGCAAGCAGACGCGCGACTACGATGCCTGTCTGTACCAGGAATGTCGTTGGGTCGAATGTTTCATCGACAAGATCAAGCATTATCGGCGCATCTTCTCACAGTTTGACAAGTTAGCCCGTCGCTATCTTGGTTTCCTCAACTTTGTTGCTGTGCTCATCTGGTTGCGATGAAATGCCAACACAGCCTGATTTGCACCGAAGCTGAAGGTAAGGTACAAATAGGAGATTACCCTTTTTTCACCAGGCGATCGGCTCCCGTTCGAAGAAGAATTGTCCGCTTGGACCGCCATCCGGCAGCAATGCTAACCAGACCGCCGTGTCAGCACCTTGCTCCGGAGAGCGCGGTGCCTGAGGGCCTC
The DNA here is from genome assembly GCA_025062175.1 of Anaerolineae bacterium. Taxonomy (GTDB): domain Bacteria; phylum Chloroflexota; class Anaerolineae; order 4572-78; family NAK82; genus NAK82. Next base: position 4,837 of record JANXAX010000059.1, read on the forward strand.
CCATATCGGTGCGGATATGCCCCGGGGTCATGCTGTTGATCAGAATGTTGTAATCGCGCACTTCCGCTGCCAGCACGCGGGTGATGACATTAAGTGCTGCTTTGGACATTCGATAACCGAGTGACCCTCCGCCCATAGAGGACAGTTGGCCAGCCCGACTCGAGATGTTCACGATACGACCGTAGTTCTGTTGCTGCATCACCGGGATGACTGCCTGACATAGCAACAGTGGTCCGTAGGCGTTGACTTCCATTAACTCCCGGATGAGCATGACCGGAAACTGCAGCCCAGGCGTGGTGTGGCCGAGCAACACCGCCGCGTTGTTGATCAGAATATCCAACCGATTGAACTGCGCGCAGATGGCGTCCACAGCGCTGCGAATGCTTTCGGGCTGGGTTACATCAAGCTGTTGAAACGAAACATCTAATCCAGCGGCTCGCAACTGTTCGGCAGCGGCTTGTCCCTTTTCTGCCGAACGTGCTGTGAGTACCACGTGCACGCCGCGCTGGGCCAGCTGGCGAGCAATTTCAAAGCCCAGGCCACGGTTAGCGCCCGTGATCAACGCGATTCGTTGTCTCATTCCGATCTCCTTTGGGTTTACAGGTAAAAAGAACTAAAATGGAACGCTATGCACATACGCATCGAAGATCGAAGGAGGAATCCCATATGGTCTTCACCTATCAATTCCAAATCTCCACCCAGGCAAAATGTGATGTCGTGGATATCACCGTGCACGTGCAGAAAGCGATTGAGGCTTCCAATTTGCAGACAGGTGTTGCCATCATCTTTTGCCCCGGCTCCACCGGCAGTCTGACGACGATTGAGTATGAAAGTGGAGCCATTGCGGACCTGAAGCAAATCCTGGACGAGCTGATCCCCTACGGGCGTGATTATCAGCACCATCGCCGCTGGGGAGATGACAACGGCGCGGCCCATGTGCGTGCTGCGTTGATAGGGCCTTCGCTTAGTGTGCCGTTTGCCCAACGTCGGCTGATGCTTGGCACGTGGCAGCAGATCGTGTTTATCAATTTCGACACGCGGGCACGCTCGCGCCAGATCATCGTCCAGATCATTGGGGAGTAGCCTGTCGAGGCGCAGGCAGGCTGGCGTTTCGCGTCCGGAGGGCTAAAGGCCACGTGCTTCCCGGAGTGCCTGTTGTGTGTCGATGCCGGCCAGCTCATGGCACGCTTCAATATATGCCACGATGTTTTCCATCGGCACATCGTCTAAGATGGTGTGCGAGCTCTGCAAGATGTAGCCACCCCCACGTCCCAGACGTTCCGCACGCTCGAAGATTTCGGCACGCACCTCTCGGGGCGTTCCGTGGGGCAGTGTGTGCTCCACGTCGATGCCGCCGTAAAAGGTGAGCTTGTCACCATATTGTTCCTTGACCGCATAAATGTCATAGACCTGCGGTTCTAGAGGATTGAACACGTCCAGGCCGATCTCGATCAAGTCGGGCAGGATTTTCAGAATGTTGCCATCGGAATGTTGACCGACTACCAGACCGTGTTCCTTCACCCGCTGATAACAGATGGCCATACGCGGCTTGATGAACCGACGCCACATCGCCGGGCTGAAGAGCAGGCTGGTCTTCGAACCCCAATCATCGGCGAAGTAGAAGCCATCGATGCCCAGAGCAATTTGCTGATCGATAATGGGCAAATTCCATTCGTAGAGGATTCGATCCAACAGCTCCTCCACCCATTCTGGTCGCACCGCCATGTCAACCAACAGTTCTTGCATTCCGCGGATGGCCCATGCACGCTCGAACAGGGCCATACCCAGTTTGCCAAAGACGAAACGCCTGCCGCGGTGGCGATCAGCCAGCTTGCGTGCCGCGTCAAAACGACCACTGCGATAAGGATCCGGCATGCGATAGGTTTCCAGCAACCGATAATCCTCTGCCAGCGGATGTGCCACAGGATGTGGCATACCCCCACGTCGATCCCACACGCAACCGAACTCATCGGTGTGCAAGCCGCCCTGAGCGTCCAGGGAAGACATCACCGGACCACCGCTGGGCACCAACTCCACCTGGATGTTCTCCGCCCAGGGGTTGACGTTGAAGTCGCTGCCCACTTTGACGATGTGGTTGCCGATGAATTCGATCAGCGCTTCGTTATCGGGCAAGTCATAGTAACGCCGCACCTTTTCATAAACGCTGGCTGTGGCGTGGAAATTGTAGGGCACGTAGTCGGGTTCTTCGTGACGGATCGCTTTAAGGACACGTTCTCGCCGGTTCATGGTGTAGCCTCCTTTCCACTCGTTGATCTCGAACTGGCTCCTGTTTCACCACCATTCCGTACCGGGGGACACCCAGGTGTCGGGCCAACACGTCACATTTCGCCTGAAGCAGATAGAATGCCGGCGCGCCGCTGCCATCGATGCTTTCGAAGTTCGCCTATGATCGGGCAAGATCCCTATCGGCGGCACGCACAACCTCCCACATCGCTTGCACCACCTGTTGTTCCAGCGGTGGCACAGCATATGTGCGCGAGCCAATCATCTTCCAGGCCCGCTGCGCTACATCCAGCCGCCCCTCTCGTTCCCAAACCTCCCAAGCACGACGTTCCCACAACCTGGTGAACCACAGCTCGCGTTTGAAGTGCTCGAGTGTGTGCGGCGCAGTAAGGAAATTCCCACCTGGCCCCACTTCGGCGATAAGGTCGTGAGGGATTGTGTCTTCATTCACCTCAAACGATTTCAGTGTATGGCGCACAACGCTCACGATTTCATTATCGATCAGGAATACTTCGGGACGCACCGTGTTGAGCGTGTCCACCATGCCAAATCCGGCTACCACGGTGAGGCCTGCCAGCGAAGGGAGCAAACAGCCCAGCAGCTTTTCAACGCCCAGTTGGGCATCCACCGCCTTGGCATCGGTGATGAGCCCGCCGCCGCGCGAGGGTATATTAAAGTAGCGCGCCATTTCGGCCGTGGCGATACGTTGTAGAGCAAATTCTGGGCCGCCCATCGCCAATTGCCCACTGCTCATGTCCAGGCTGCGGGTATAGCTGGTGTACAGCACGGGAGTGCCAGGTTGCACCGTCTGCACCAAGGTGATAGCACCCAGCAGCTCGGCCGTCGCCATAGCAGTGTTACCAGCCAATGTCACCGGCCCAGTTGCGCCGGCAATCGGGCCAGGGCTGATACCGATCGGCACTCCCTGGCGCGCTGCCTCTACCATCGCACTGGCTTGACGTTCGTCTAGCTCCATCGGACTAAGAGTGGTGAGATCCACTACCCATAGCGGATATTGCCGCAGCGCCTCGCGGCTGCCTCGCACGATGGTGGCAATTTCGACATTATCGCGCACACCTGACTTGCCATATGCTGTGTTCAGCACCGGGCGCGTCGAGTTCAGTAGCGAGATGACCTGTTGGTAACGGTCGTTGGTCTCCGCCGGTGCATCCACTGGCGTGCCAATGGTGGCCATAATATCCAGCTGCTCCTGCGCATCGGCCAGGCGCGTGATCCATGCCAGGTCCTCCTGGGTGATAGGGCGTCGTGTCTCGCTTTGTGGGTCGTACCAGTGCACTGCGTAACCATTGGTGCTGTAATACACGTTGCCCGGCTTTAGATGCACAACATGCTTTTGATCCTGAGGATCGCGTCCATACAGAGTGAACTCAGAGGGCACTTTCTGGCGTGCACTTTCTACTAGAGGAACGGGGAAGCGTACGCGCTGCATGTTGGAATCCACATGGGCACCGGCGTCCGCCAGGATGGCACGAGCCTCAGCATCTACAATGCGTAGGCCGATCTTGTCAAGCAAGTCCAACGCGGCGCTGTGAATATGTTGTTTTTCTTCGTCGGACAGAAATTGCAGCTGAATACGCGCCATGTGATTATGACCTCCCCTTGGCTGAAGCTCATACGACGAGCACAGAGTATATTGGGGTTCCTATACAACCATAAGAAACGCGCCGTGACTAACCCTTTCGAGGTGTTCTAAACGGGCCAACGTTTGATCGGCCGATGGACACCTACATTCAACTGCTGTTCTGGGTGAACGCATCTTGCCCTTTGCGCTCTGGAGTCATAATGGAACGTTGGAACATTTGGGGATGCCAGCAAGTCTTCTCTGAAACACGGATACGGCCGAGAAAGCTTTTGGCACCGCGTGGATAGTTCCGGCCACGTTTCTTCCAGTATATTCAGCAGGTCACGCCGGTCAAATAGAGGGGGTGTGGGGGAGGTATATTTCATTGTGAGGACAATATGGAAGCAGCGGCCCAAATGGCGATATAGTTATCCGAACCGTGACCGCGGAGGAGCGGTTCAACACACCGCTCGTTTACACATGGCTCGGCTTGAACCTTGTCTTTCCAAATTGGGACGACCCTCGTGATCGTATCAATTTGACGTTTTTTCTAACCGAGAATATAATGAGAGTTTGCGAGAATTAAACCAATCCACTTGCAGTGATGGGCTTTCTCTTTGGAGGCGTGAATGTACGCAATCATCGAGAGTGGTAGTAAACAGTATCGCGTTAGTGAGGGCGATATTATCCGGGTTGATCTCATGCCGCATCCCGTTGGTACGCAAGTTGAAATCGATAAGGTGCTGCTCTTAGCCCATGACGCGGGCGTAAAAGTGGGGCGTCCCTTAGTAGAGGGGGCGAAGGTGATCGCCCGCGTGGAAGCACTCGAAAAAGGGGAAAAGCTATTAGTGTGGAAATACCGACCCAAGCAGCGTTATCGCCGTCGTCAAGGTCACCGACAAGTCTTTTCGCGATTGCGCATTGAGAAGATCGTGCCTTGAGCACAGGATTCCATTAGCAGTAGAGGAGGTGTGATAAATGGCACATAAAAAGGGTGGAGGTTCCAGCCGCAACGGCCGCGACAGTGCCTCGAAGCGGCTAGGGGTCAAGATCTTCGGTGGACAGCAGGTGCGTGCTGGCAACATCTTGGTGCGGCAACGTGGCACCAAGTTTCAACCTGGCGCTAATGTCGGTGTAGGCAAAGATTACACCCTGTTTGCCACCATTGATGGGATCGTGCGCTTTGAGACTGTGCGCGGCGACAGGAAACGTGTGAGCGTCTATCCGGTGGGATAGAAATCCAAGCGACTCGATCTTGGCAAATCTTTTTCCGATCTGTGAAAGGCTTGTTAAACCCTCATGAAAGAAGGCATTCATCCCAAATACTATCCAAATGCTAGGGTCGTGTGTAGCTGTGGTGCGACGTGGACGACAGGTTCCACAGTAGAGCTGATTCGTACCGACGTCTGCTCGAATTGCCACCCCTTTTTTACAGGCGAGCAGCGCATCATTGACACTGCTGGCCAAGTAGATCGTTATCACAAGCGGGTGAAACAACGCGATTTGCACGAGGCAGAAGAGAAGGCCCGTCTTGAGCTCGCTCTGCGCAAGCGACGCGAAGCGCTGCTCCGGCAACAAATCGAAGCGCTCGACTTGGGCGACCGTGTGCATAGATTGCTTGTGGACGCTGGCATGGTCACCATCGGTGATCTGTTAAAGAAGATGGAAGAAGGCGAAGCAGCATTGCAGTCTATTGAAGGATTGAGCGCTCGTTCCATCCGCGAGATCAAGGAACGTTTGCAGATGCTTGGTCTTACCTCTGAATAAGCCGGTGTGTCGAGCAAGTAATGGAATAGATGGGTATCTTGAGGGGGCAGATCTTGATATCTGCCCTTTATGTTTGGAGGGCAGATATGTACCATCGCTATGAAGGTGGCTGGATTGAGGTCATCTGCGGCAGTATGTTCAGTGGCAAGACCGAGGAACTGATCCGACGGGTAAGACGCGCCGTCATCGCACGCCAGCAT
>JANXAX010000005.1 GCA_025062175.1 Anaerolineae bacterium
TGTAGGCCGCATAGGCGCAATAGTTCCGGTACATAGTGAGGGTACTAAGCGCTCTGGTCTTTCAGTGCTGAGGAAAGCGGCAAGGCCGTAGAAGTCTTCGTCGCCGGCAGCTGTGCTGATCAAGGTAGCCTGTGTCCCTAATGCAGCGCCCTACCAGAGTCACCGAGGCAATGAGGATAACCGTCGTCTAGAAACGGTCGGAGTGCCGGGTCTCGGGCAAAGTAGACATAAGCATGCCACTTTTCTCGCATCGAATGCGCTGTTATGGCCAGATGGCAAAGCTCTTTCATTAGCAACCTCTCATCTTGAAAGCCTCTAAGCTTTTTTATTAATGTATCACCAAAATCGAAATTCTGCAATAGGAGTTGGAACCCCTGCTCTCTGGGGAATCAGATTTACACAGAAAATGGCATTTATAAAGTGTAGCCTGAACGTTTTTCAACACGCTCACTTTCCCACGTGATAACTTGAGTTTATAATAGTACTGAAGGGACGCTATAGTGCTTCGTCGCCGCACCTGATGGTGAATCCCGCAGACGTCGCGGGAGATTGTGGATCACCAGGAGAGCGAGGATGCGCGTTGGCAGTCTAGCAAGGCTGTCGCATATGTGGCGACGGATAAGGGGTTGGGTCTTGATCGTGCTCGGCCTGCTAGGGGCACTCATCTGCACCTGGCTTGCTCGAACAAAGGTTATCGATGATTTGGCACCGTTATATCCGTCTGGGATGACCCCAGTTACCAGTGCTATCAGTGGATCGGCTGTCTTGTTAAACCTTGGGGCATGTATGTTCGCCGGGCTGGTAGGCTGGGCATTGGCGCGTAAGACAGCACAGATGTCAAGACCTCCCCAGCGTGTCTTCGATGAACGAGGAAGCCTGCCCCACGCTACGCAAGATTTACAGGAGCTCCTACCTTCTCCTGAACTACGCGATCTGCCCCATGTCGCGGCATACGCCGAACGGATGCGTGCCCGACTGGAGTCCAGTCGTGAGGATCGCCATTTATGGGAAGAGGTGATCGAAGAGATCGTCGAGGAGCGCACGAGTGAGCTGGTAGCCCTGTATGAGCAATTACGCCGCAAAGATGAGCTCTCGAAACGGTTGTTGGGTAAGGTGCTCACCGCTCAGGAGCAAGAGCGGGCGCGTCTGGCACGCGAACTGCACGACGAAATTGGTCAAGCCTTGACCGCCATTATTATGACCACGACCGTGGTGGAAAACAGCTTGCCACCTGAGTTTGCGAGTGGACGGGAGAAACTGGCCAACGTGCGCAACATTGCCAGCCAGGCGCTGAATGACTTGCGCGGTCTGATCTTCGATCTGCGTCCAGAGGTCCTAGATGATCTCGGACTTGCGCTTGCCCTGCGCGCTCAGACTAAGAAACATCTGGAACCACTCGGCATCCAGGTGGAACTGCGCGCCAGCGGCCTGCGCGATAACCTTCCCCATGAAGTAGAAACAGCCGTGTTTCGCGTGGTGCAAGAAGCGATCACCAACATCGCACGTCATTCCCGCGCCACCCAGGCGAGCATCTCGTTGACCAAACAGGAAGGACGCCTCCTGGTCCGCGTACGGGATAATGGCCAAGGGTTCGACCTGACTCAAGTGATGAATGGTCCGCGCCAGGCCTGGGGCTTGCTGGGTATGGAAGAACGTGTTACCCTGCTGGGCGGCAAGTTCTACATCAGCACACGTCCAGGGGCAGGCACCCTGCTGTTAGCCGAGATTCCTCTGGATGGGGATTGGAAATCGATGCCCACGAAGGACGGAGGCCAGAGGCATGAACAAAATACGCGTGTTGATCGCTGACGATCACGCTTTGGTGCGCGCTGGCATTCGTCTACTGCTCGAGGGTCATCCGGACATCGAGGTTGTCGGTGAGGCAGGGAGCGGATGTGATGTGATCGAACAAGCTTCTCGTCTGCAACCAGACGTCGTACTGATGGACATCGCCATGGGAGATGTAAGTGGCATGGAAGCCACCCAACAGATCAAAGAACGTGTACCGCGCGTACGCGTCTTAGCGTTGACCATGCATGATCGCGAAGAATACTTTTTCGCCATGTTGCAGGCAGGTGCCCAGGGTTATGTGCTTAAAGAGAGCGATCCGGAGGAGCTATTGCGCGCTATCCGCGCCGTCTATCGCGGCGAAGCTTATCTTTCTCCGGCTGTGACCAAAGCGGTGTTGAGCGACTATCTATCCCATTTCGCAGGTCAGAACCGCTCGCATTACGAGGAGCTCAGCGTGCGGGAAAAAGAAATTCTCCGCCTGGTAGCTGAGGGTTATACGACGCGCGAGATCGGAGAGCTACTTTGCCTCAGTGAGAAAACGGTCGAGAAACATCGCGCTGCGATCATGCACAAATTAGGTCTCCAGAGCTTGTCCCAGCTGATCAAATATGCAATCCGAAAGGGATTGATCGAAGTAGATAGCTGAGAATTTCCTTCCCATTCTTTGCTTCGGAGGAAACTATGCGAATCGGCATTGTAGGCGCCGGCTTTGTAGGCGCCACTACGGCATATGCGCTTGTCCTGCGCGGGGTCGGTCGCGAGATCATCCTGGTGGACAAGAATGAGATGCGCGCACAAGCGGAGGCGGACGACGTTCTCCATGCTGTGCCTTTTGCCCATCCGCTGCAAGTGCGGCGGGGGAGCTATCGCGACCTCGCTGGCAGCCAGGTGGTGATCCTGAGCGCAGGGGTCAGCCAGCAGCCTGGGGAGTCCCGTTTGCAGCTGCTGGAACGCAATGCGGCAGTCTTCCGCGAGATTGTGCCTCAGGTGTTACACGCAGCCCCTGAGGCAGTTCTCGTGGTCGCCACCAATCCGGTGGACGTCATGACCCACCTGGCAGCACACTATGCCGCGGAGCAAGGTGTAGCATCCAGCCGCATCCTGGGCTCTGGAACGATGTTGGACACGGCGCGTTTTCGCGCCTTGCTTGGGCGTGAGCTGGGAGTCGATGCCCAACATGTGCATGGATATGTCGTCGGCGAGCATGGAGACTCGGAGGTACTGACATGGTCGATAGTAAACATCGGTGGTGCTTCCTTAGAGACTTTCTGCCGCGAACGCGGCATCTGCTTTGACGAAGAAAAGCGCCAGGCAATTGACCATGCGGTACGCAGCGCAGCCTATCAGATCATCGCCGGCAAGGGGGCTACGTATTACGGTATCGGGGCGGCTCTGGCACGGCTGATCCACGCTATCCTCCACGATCAGCGGGCTGTGCTGACGGTCTGCACGCCGTTGCACTGGGTGGAAGATGTGCCGGACGTGACGCTTTCGGTGCCCCATCTAGTGGGAGGCGAAGGGATCATCGCGCGATTGCCCTTAGAGCTCGATGCTCAAGAGAGGAAAGCTCTGCGCAACAGTGCCCTGCTGATACGTACCGTATTGGATCAGCTGGCGGGAGCACTTTGAGCCCACGCCGCGTGCCTCGGAGAATGACTGATGGACGATCTTGTGCTTGTAACAGGGGCAACTGGATACGTAGGTGGGCGCTTGGTACCATGTCTTCTCGAAGCAGGGTATCGGGTCCGTTGTCTGGTGCGCGACCCTGGTCGTTTGCAAGGTCGGTCTTGGGTGAACCAGGTGGAAGTTGTTCAGGGTGATGTGCTTGCATCTGAGGGATTGCGCGAGGCATTACATGGAGTTACTGTGGCTTACTATCTGGTGCACAGCATGTCCCGTGCCCCAGATTTTTACAGGCGCGACCTGCTCGCTGCGGACAATTTTGCCCAAGCAGCCCGTGATGCTGGTGTGCAGCGGATCATCTACCTGGGAGGATTGGGCGACCCGGCGACAAACCTCTCTCCGCATCTGCGCTCACGTCAGGAAACCGGCCGCGTCCTCTGTTCTCATGGGGTGCCGGTCACCGAATTTCGCGCTGCGATCATCGTAGGCGCAGGCAGTGCCTCGTTCGAGATGATCCGTTATTTGACAGAGCGCCTGCCGATTATGATCTGTCCGCGTTGGGTTTACACGCGCGTGCAACCGATCTCGATTGACGAGGTGCTACAATATCTGGTGGATGCACTGCGCACACCGGAGAGCGTGGGGCGTATCCTTGAGATCGGGGGGGCCGATGTGCTCACCTATGGGGATATGATGCTGGGTTACGCTCGTGTGCGCGGGTTGCGGCGCTACCTCATACCAGTGCCAGTGTTAACACCGCGACTTTCCTCTTATTGGGTACACTGGGTGACCCCCATCCCAGCCGATATTGCCCGGCCCCTGATTGAAGGATTGCGCAACGAGGTCGTCGTACGCGATGACACAGCGCGCAGATTGTTTCCGCATATCGAGCCCGTGGACTATTTGACCGCGGTACGCCGGGCACTGGCCAGTCTCCATGCGGGAGAGGTGGAAACGGCGTGGAGCGATGCTTTGGTGAACAGTTGCGGAGACGTCGCCCCCGTAGTGCTCGAAACACGCGAGGGGATGATCATCGAACAGCGACGCTTGTCAGTACAGGCAACACCTGAAGCGGTGTACCACGCTTTTGCCTCCTTGGGAGGTGAGCGAGGATGGCTCTATGCCGACTGGGCTTGGCACCTGCGTGGGGCCGTCGATCGCCTCATTGGAGGGGTCGGATTACGACGCGGACGGCGACATCCCTATGAGGTGCGTCCAGGCGATGCGCTCGACTTTTGGCGCGTTGAAGCAGTTGAGCCGGGTCGCCTGTTGCGGTTGCGCGCCGAAATGAAACTGCCCGGCGACGCATGGCTGCAGTATGAGGCGCTCCCTCAATCGGATGGCCGAACATTGTTGGTACAGACGGCCTTCTTCGCGCCCAAGGGATTATTGGGCTTCCTGTATTGGTATGGACTTTTGCCAGTACATCAGCTGATCTTTGCCGGTTTACTGCGCAGCGTGGCACGTCTGGCGCAGGAATATGCGCAACAGACCGCTCACAAGCATCGTGATCACTGCCAAACTGGCTAACCCCTAGCTGGAAGACAAAGGGCCGGTAGATGAAGCGCACATGATGCTCGCCAGAGGGGATACGCACAGCGCGTGCAATATAATTGGCGCGATAGATGGGTGTGGGCACTCCATCTATTGTCGCCTCCCAACCGGGATACCATGTGTCAAGCAGGACCAAATATCCATCGAAGCTGCTACGCACGTAGAGCTCAACCATCTGAGGGGTATCGAGGATGAAACGGACCTCTCCCGTTGTATGGGACACGTCTTCGCTGTGCTGCACGACATCCCCTTCTGCTCCTTCCAACACGACCACCTGGCGCACATCAAGCGATAGATCAGTGAACTTCTTCAAGGCCGATTCCCCATCGGGCACGATCACAGCTTGATGCACGACCAGCGCACGCGGTAGTGGGGTGCGATTCTCGTACACCACTGAGCTGTCGTCCTGATAGACACGATCAAAAACGCTCTCGACATCGGCGCCCATGCGTCCTTCAGTAAGGATGTACCGGACACCTAAGAGTTGGACTTGCTGCAAAGGATGCGCTCTGTGTAGGAAGGCATCCATGCGTTTCAGCATCAGGGGTGATCCGTGCCCGCCAGCACTGCGCACACGATAGGCTGAGGGGAAATACTGCCCCAGATTGCGCACGGCAGCTATTTCTCTGCCCATCCCGAGAGGCCATACCCGGCTATGCGTATCCAGGTGTTTGAGCACGTAGCGGGCACCACCTGACAAGGAGTGCCACCAGTCTTCTGAGCGGACCGGGTTTATACTCGTGCCACCGGCAACCACCAGATCAAGCGCCACAGTCGCGACTGCCCAAATGGCAAACGTCCGTCGCGAAAGCATGCGCAAAGCGTACCCGGTGAAGAGTGCCCACGCGTTTAGTAGGTTAAACGCCAGCAGGACAGCCGGCACCGTCAAGGGTGACAGCCAGCGCAGTAACAATCGCTCCGTCTGGTAAATGGGATGGATGGCAAAGCCGAGCTCCAAGAAACGAAGGGCCAACCTTTGTGCTAGTCCGTTCCAACTTGACTCCACCCAAGCGTATAGCGGCGTACGAAAAATGTAGAGGAGCAACAACCCCAAGCCGAGGATGAGAAAGCATTCTGTGCAGATCAGCCACAAGCGGCGCGAAAGACCTTTTTCCAAGAGAGCTTGGAGGCCGTACCCCGCCAAAATCGCCAATGCCAAGTTGACAGCCATCAGCCACCGGGCCGGGATACGGAAGAGCGAGAGAAGGGGCAGATACTGGATGAACCACCGATACAGAGGCGTATGACTCCCGAGCGCCAATAATATAGCACTGATCAAAAGTATCCAGAAGAACAGTATATTGCGGGATATCCGACCTCTCCATGCCAAGAATGCGCAAACCAGCGGCAGAAAGCCCACGTAGATGAAATCTTCTGCAAATGGATCGCCCCCCTTGAAACCAGTAACATTGTTGCCGAAAGCACTCGGCAGTAACAGATTCACTGCCATAAGCGGTGGCCACGAGTTCTTGGTCATGAACTTGAGACCCCGTTCCCGAGCACGCACAGAGAGTTGCTGTAACTCCCACGTAGGAAGCCACTGGGGTGCACTGAGCAACAATCCGCTGATCATCATCACCAGGATGCAAAGGCTTGGTCGTGCCGTGTGCCAGACGACTTTGAGTTTGGAGCTCTTCGCGTCCGCTATGCTGGTTTGGCGCAGCGTTCTGAGGCTATCGAGAATGAAACGATAGACCAGATAGGCGGCGAGGATTATAAACGTGTACACAACGATTTGGGGTTGTGCGGTGAAACTTTGGAGCGCCAGGGGCAACCCGGCCAGTTGTGCCAGAAGCCAATTACCACGACGGGCCACCAGCACCGCCATGGCCAAGATAAGAGGCAACCAGACGATCCCAGTCATAACATTGAGATTGCCCACTTGGGCCATTAAGACACCGCCCAGGCCGAACGACAAAGCGGCCAGAGTTGCCGGCGCCGTGCTCAATCCAAGCGTGCGTGCCAGGATGTAGGTGAAGAGCGCGGCCAGCGTGTAGTGCAGCACAATGAAAAGCGAGAGCTCCAGCGAATGGGGCAATGGACTGAGGAAGAATGCATTGAGGGGATACAGCGGGCCCACCTGCCCTTCGGCGAGCAATGGAATCCCGGCATGCTGATATGGATTCCACAAAGGCACCCGTCCTGCTCGCCATTCCTCGGCCACTAAAATGCGGTAGGGATAATGGATAGCGGTGATATCGGAGCGCCACAACGTCTGTGCATTGAAGAAAAGCTCGCAAAAGGAGGCCACCGGCAGGATTACAAACAACGCTATCGAAGCGAAATAGCTATGCCGTCTGGCGTACCGGTGGAGACAAGCGATAAATCTCAATTTGGCCAGGTTTACGACAGGGCTGACAAGATATTGTGGCCTGCCCTGATGGTCCCTCCCCATTGAGGTACCATCAGGGCACGACCAAGACCACTTCTGAGAGCACTTATCGGACAGGAGAAATTGGGATGCTCAGTTCTTGGAACGCTGCCTTATCATTCGGTATTGCCCTTTGCCTCAGCAGTGCTGATAACCGTCTCGGCAGTGTGACCCACGAAGGGGCGCAACAAATTGGTGAATTCCATAGGCAACACGAATTTGGTAGCCGGACCGCTTCCCAAGGTCTTAAGGGCTTCCAGATATTGCAAGCTCATCGTCTTGCTGTCGATCATGCGCGCTACTGAGTAGATTTTCTCCAAAGCTAGCGAAAACCCTTCTGCGCGTAGGATAGCGGCTTGACGGTCGCCCTCGGCGCGCAAAATGGTCGCCTGGCGCTCGCCATCGGCCACCTTGATCGCGGCCTCGCGCTGGCCATCCGCTTGGGTGACGATGGCACGCCGCTCGCGTTCGGCAGCCAGCTGGCGGTTCATCGCCGCTTGCACTTCCTTCGGTGGCAGGATCTCGCGAATTTCCACTGTGGTGACCTTAACTCCCCACCGCTCGGTCACCTCATCCAGCTTGACGCGCAGCACCTGGTTGATCTGCTCGCGCTTGGCCAACACGTCGTCCAGCATAATGTCGCCGATCACGGCGCGTAGCGTCGTGGTGGCAATCCCCTGCGACGCACCAGCGAAGTTGCTCACCTGGATGACACTGCTCAGCGGATCCACCACCTTCCAATAGATCAGGAAGTCGATGTCGATCGGGGCGTTGTCCTTTGTGATGCACGTTTGCTTGGGCACCTCCAGATAGACCTCGCGCAAATCCACCCATACTGGACGGTCCACGAAGGGGATCAGCAACACGATGCCGGGCCCTTTAGGTCCGATAGCGCGTCCCAAGCGGAAGACCACCAGACGCTGGTACTCTCGCACAATCTTGACGGCTGAAGTGATCAGCCAGATGGCTACGATAGCGATAACCAAAATCAAGAAAAGGTTCATGCTGTCTCGCTCCTTTCGTGTTGTGCTTCACTTGCTGCTTGTGGCTTGCGCACCTTAACCCGCAATCCTTCGTAACCAACCACAATCACCTCATCGCCGGCATGAATATCCCCTTCCACCGCGACCGCCGTCCATTGCTCGCCAGCCGCTTGAACCACTCCCTGCGGTTTCAGATCAGATACAGCAATGCCCGTGCTGCCGATTGGTACGCTGAGCCGCATGGCGCTGGGGCGCAGCTGCGCACGCACTCCGGCAGCCAGGACAGTGGTGAAGAAGAGCACCAACATAGCAGTCATGCCGATCAACAGCCATGGGTTTACAGACAGCTGAGGCATAGAAGGCTCAGGCGGTGTAAAGGGACTAAATAAGAACAGCGAGCCGATGATAAAAGCGATCACACCCGCAATCGTGAGCCCGAAACCGGCCACCATGAGATCTAGCACGAAGAAGATGATCGCCAGGATAATAAGCGCTACCCCTCCATAGTTGACCGGAAGACTGCCGAAGGCGACAAAAGCTAGGACCAGACAGATGGCACCCACGACTCCGGGGATGATAGCCCCTGGATTCCAGAATTCGGCGACCAAGGCGATAGTGCCCAGCGAGAGCAGCACGTAAGCAATATTCGGATCTACGATGCCGTGCGTGATCACCTGTAGCCAGTTCATATTACGTTCCACGACGGGAACACCCGCGGTATGGAGCGTGATCTGGGCGCCCGCCACCTCGACCGTGCGCCCCTCTAAAGCTGCTAGCAAAGCTTTTAGATCCACGGCGATCAAATCGATCAGACGCTCTTCCAGCGCCTGTTGGGCTGTCAGAGACTGGCTCTGACGCACCAATCTTTCAGCCAAGGAGACGTTGCGGTTGCGTTGTTCGGCAATGGCGGCCAGATAAGCCACGGCATCGTTGGTCACCTTGTCCGCCATGGTTTCTGGCATCTCGCCCTGTCCGATGTCGACGGGGCGCGCCGCACCGATGTTGGTGCCTGGCGCCATCGCGGCGATATGGGCTGCGGCTGTAATAAACACCCCTGCTGAGGCCGCCCGCGCACCAGAAGGGGCTACATAGACCACCACCGGCACCTTGGCGTTCATGATAGTTTGCACGACGGTGCGCATTGCGGTATCTAAGCCACCAGGGGTGTCCAGCTGAATCACCACCAACCGAGCGCCTTCTTCAGTGGCTATCTGCACCCCTTGTTCCACATAGCCGGCTACAACCGGGTCGATCACACCGGTGACCTTGAGCAACATCACAGCATCGGAGGCGCTTGACTGCGCCATACCAGGAGCGATGGTGACGAAGACGATCAGCGCCAGCCAGCATCCTACCGCTGCCAATCGACTTTTTCTTTTATTTAACCAGACGCATACGACCTTCATTGTACCTCGCTTAGCTGTTTCTTCGGCTCTGACACCGCTCCTCGAGCGGTGCAAAGCAAATCCCGCAGATTTTTCGTTTTATGCCTTGTTCTGAACTCTCCTTGCATCATAGCACGAAGTGAGGAATATTGCCACCTCAGTTATCACGAGTGCATTCCGGATGGGATGAGCCGAAGCAATGGCCGCAGAGTTGCGATGGTTATCCAAACGACGATCATCATAAGTGGTGCGCGTGCCTGATTTGAGCTCCACCTCGTCCTGGAAATGAGATGGGTTGTTCTTTACGTAACATGATGACACATTGTATTATATGTGGTATAATGAGGATGTTCCAGGCTGTTCACCTCCACTTGAGATTGGCACAAGCGGTCCATTGCACCGGACAATTGGGTATCATTATAAGGGGCACTACCAGATGATCCGTACAAAAACTGGACTCAAAGACAGGGGGCTCGAGTTACTGGGTATGGCGCGTCGGCAGCCGGCGACTGATGTAGATACACTTTTGCAGCCACACAAAGATGCTGCGCCGGAGGCATCCGCACTGATCAAGGGTACTCCTCGCTTACCGGATGAGAGAGTTCAGATACGTTCTCGTGGGTCGGAGCAGGAGGGGCGCTCCTCAGAGATCGATGAGATCGAGAGGTTACTGAGCGAGGAGGCAGAGATGGCAGTGGGTGAGGAAGACGGCGCAGCCGGCGAAACATCACCTCTCCCTCCATCTGAAGTGACTTCTCCTCTACCTGCGGAGGAGTGGATCGCCCCGATACCGGTGATGGCCATACGGCCGCTGCCTCACCCGCCGCCTGAGCTGCTCACGCCCACGGAGCATGGTGTTTCCCCATCACCGGCTGAGGATGCAGAACTGTCCCCGCCAGAGCCTGATCTCGATCGCGTCGCGACGCCGGAGATATCTCTGCCCACTCCGATAGTTCCATCGCTCGAGACACCGTCAGCTCCACAACGTCCTACGCACCTCACGGATCGATGGGCTGCTCTCGAGCAGGCGATTGAAGCCGAATATGAACACATCCGCCACGAACAGCCGAACATCGGTCAAGAGATCACCGATTGGTGTCACCAGTTGCTAATGGAAGCTCGGACCATTGTCGCGCAGAGCAAGCTGGAAGAGCTGCCGCGTGCCGAATGGTGCGTCGAACAGGTACGCGCGCGCCTCGACCGCGCACAAAACAGTGTGCGCAAGATACACACGCCAGTAGCGCTTACCTTGTGGGGAATTGGATGGTTCTTCGTGTTGGTATATCTAATTTTCGATCCTATCTGGCTGCTTAGGTGGATCGGTCTGAGCACGGCGGCGGACTTTTTTATCAATCCAACTATATTCCTGCGTGCACTGGTGTTCGGAGGATTGGGTGGAGTGGCAGCCGTCTTCTATTATGTCTTCAAATACGTGCGCGAGCGCAACTTCGACGACAAGCATACACTTTCCTACCTGGGCAAACCCTTTATGGGGATGATCCTCGGTGCAGTGGCTTACTTGGGGATATTTGTTCTGATGCGCATCCTAGGGATGAAACCGGTGGGGTTACAGGTGAGCGATGCTGAACTGTTGACCCACGTGTTATATATAGCAGCACTCTACCTCCTTGCGATGGTGCTGGGCTTCAAGGAGAATCGGGTCTTCAATTTGCTCAATCAGGCTGTCAAGGCAATCCTAGGTGGCGAGCTCAGAAGATCTCGGGCGGAGGGGATCTAAAAAAGAGCCACCACCAATGCATCCACGGGGGGGCTGAGGCAGGCACGCTCTCAATCTCCGGGGAAGAGATGGCAATAGACAACGCGGTCCCTTCGTGAATTGTCGCACCAGATTCTGGTGGGTTCATGACAACCACCAGTGTTTCTCCTGGACGCGTCCACTTAAGGCGCGTGTGTGCCACCTCTTCGACATAGGCATCGCTCTGTACATATTGCAGGCGGGCGCGCAGCCTCTCTTGAATATGCAGTTGACGGTTGATTTCATCTTCCAGCTGTCGTAATTTCTGCTGCGCCTGGAAGAGAGCCGCTGCTCTTACACCAAAGTCTATCATCAGGAACAGAGACGCTGCAACAGCAGCGACAACAATGAGATACATCAGCATAGAATGAGGCGTACGTGTGCTGCGCATCTGCCTGATGATCATCACCCGCCACCGTTACTCCAGATAGAATAGTGCAACTTAGGAAGGACACGCTATTTCGAGTTATGTCTACAAACATTATATGTGCACTTGATTATAAAGTCAACCCTCAAATGGAGAATGTTGAAAAACTCTGTCGCAATTCGCGTACGGGATCTAACCGTTGGAAGATAGCGACCGATTGCGCGTTGCTTAGATCGGTCTCATGATCTGGTGCTCCAACAGACGCTTGACCATCAGCACGCTGCCATCACCGGAGTACTGTTCCGCCGCTTCACGCCACATCTTAATCGAGATCTCTTCGACTCGCTGCCGGATGAAGCCGTGTTTCTCGAACAAAATGGTGGCCATCGGTCCGGCTTCGGGTCGTAAGAAAGCCAGCATCACTTCACACGAAAGCTGACGCGCATCTTCCTCCACTGCTTCCAGCAGTGCCTTACCCACTATGGGCCACAATGTGGCGGAGCGCACCATACAGTCATCCAACGTGGCGATCAGATTCTCGGTATGCAATCCCATGATGCCCAGCAGCTGCCCGCCAGCATCGGCCAGAAAATACCCCTTGGAAAAGAAACGTTCCATCATCTGTACTTCGTCCATCCGGCGTTCCCCATGGGTGGCGTGGGCGATCAGTGCCGCGATCTCCGCCAGGTCGTTGCGCCGGGCGCGACGCACGCGCAGCTGCCGCAACAGCTCAACGGGTGTCAGCTCGGGCATTACAGTCACTTCTGCGGTATGCGCTGCCTCAACAGTCGGCGCCGCAGCGCGCGGAATGGTGGCAAAGTGACGCTGAACTGTCTTCCACGTTTCCAGGATGTCGCCGCTGTTGTCAATGACGACGTCCGCACGTGCGGTCCACGCCTCCTGGGGAGGCTGTGCCTCGAGGCGCAGCAACGCCTGGGAACTGCTCAAGCGTCGTTTGGTCATCAGACGATTTAATTGGACATCCGGCCGGGCCGTCACCACCCACACGGCATTGCATTCCTTGGCCAGACCCGACTCGACCAGCTTGATCGCCTCGATGGCCACTACATCGGCCTTGGCCTGGCCAATCAGCCGGCGTATCACCGCGATGATAACCGGGTGGGTGATCGCCTCTAGGTGTGCCAAGGCGCGTGGCGAGGCAAATACGATCTCGCCCAATTTGCCCCGATCGATCTCACTATTTTCATCCAGTACATAGCGACCAAACTCAGTGATGATCGGCTGATACAGAGGACCGCCGCGGCGCATTAAAATATGCGCCAGGTCGTCGGCGTCTATCGTATAAGCACCCAGCTCTTTCAGCATGCGCAGCACCAGGGTTTTGCCGGTGGCGATTCCCCCGGTCAGTCCAATGACATATTTGCGCGATTCTGTGTTCACAGTGCCTCCAGCTCTGCCCAGCGATCGAACAAGCGGGTCAACTCCTCCTCAACCGCTTGATATTCACGTCCCAACGTGGTGATGCGTTCAACAGATTGGGTGCGGCTTGCCTCTTCCAATGCCCGGGCCAAGTGAGCCAGACGCTCCTCCGTCTGACGAATTGCTTCCTGCACCTCCTCCAGAGCGCGCTGTCGCCGATAGGGGCTCAGCCGCGGTGCCCCCTGTTCGGATTGGATCGATTCGGCGCGCCGCTTTTCTCGTAGCTCCTCCCGTGATGTCCGCCTATGTACACCGGTCTCTTCGCTTGTCTGAGCGTCTCGCTCCTGCCGTCGCACGGCAAGATAAGCGGTGTAATTGCCGGGCACCACTCTGAGCTGCCCATCTTCCAATGCCCAGATGCACGTCGCCAGCGCATCCACAAAGAAACGGTCGTGCGAGACCAGCAGGATAGTGCCCTCGAAATCGGCCAAGACGGACTGAAGCAGCTCCTGTGAAGGGATGTCCAGGTGACCGGTCGGCTCATCTAGTACCAAGAAGTTGGCGCCCTGTAGCACCAGCCGAGCGAGCGCCACACGGGCACGCTCACCACCGCTAAGCACTCCGATGGGCTTGTAGACATCATCGCCGCTGAAAAGGAAACGGCCTAGAAACGTGCGCGCCTCCTGAAGCGTCATGTCCTTGGTCGCCAAAATCTCGTCCAGCACACTGCGCTGCATGTCCAGTCCAATATGCGCCTGCGCCAGATAACCAATTTTTACCGAGGCGCCGATGCGCACCTGACCGCGCAACGGCGGGACCTCTTGCAAGATGGTTCGCAAAAAGGTGGTCTTGCCAGCACCGTTGGGGCCTAACAGGGCGATGCGTTCGCCGCGATAGATCGCTAAATCTGGACATGCGAACAAAGGTTCATCAGCCTGATAGCCTACCACCAGATCATGTGTGGCTAACACCAGATCGCCAGAACGCAGATCGGTGGTGAGGCGCAGTCGGATGTGGCGTTCACGGCGCACCGGTTCGACACGCTCCAGGCGTTCCAGACGCTTGCGGCGGTCCTGTGCCGAACGCGCGCGCTGATTAGCAAACGTGCGTCGGATGAAGTCCTCCTGACGCGCAATATATTCTTGCTGTTGCTCGTAGAGGCGCTGTTGTCTGAGGCGACGCTCGGCCCGCTGAGTCACATAGGCGCTGTAATTGCCGCGGTAGCTGCGCACACAGCCATCTTCCAGTTCCCAGATGCGCGTTGTGATACGATCCAAAAGGTAGCGATCGTGGGCCACGATCACCAGCGCACCATGCCAGTTCAGAAGATGTTCCTCCAGCCACTCGACAGCACTCAGATCGAGGTGATTGGTGGGTTCGTCCAACAGCAAGAGTTCAGGCTCTTCCAACAGCAGCCGTGCGAGATAAGCGCGTGTCTGCTCGCCACCGCTCAACTGGGCGAGGGAGCGGGTGTAGTCTCGCTCGTCAAAACTCAAACCTTTCAGCACACGGCGCACGCGTTGCTCCCACATATAGCCACCGGCTGCTTCGAAGCTGGTCTGGGCCTTGCCGTACTGAGCCAGTAGTTGCGCACGCGTGGCATCATCATGTGTCGTGGCAAGCGCTTCCTCCAGGCGGCGTAATGCTTCCGCCTGGCAATGCAACTCGGCGAAGGCGGCTGCTACGTGTTCCCACAGCGATACATCGCTCGATTGCAGGGTCACTTCCTGAGGTAAATAGCCGATGTGCAGTCCACGGGTACGCCGCACATATCCGCTGGATGGCTCTTCCAGGCCGGCCAAAATGCGCAACAAAGTGCTCTTGCCGCTGCCGTTGGCGCCCACCAGCCCGATGCGCTCACCGCGGGCGATCTGCACATTGACCTCTACGAGCACATCCTGGGCGCCAAAGTGCTTGCTGACCCCGAACGTCTGCAGGAGCGCCATATGTCCCTCTGCCGTTTTGGTTCCAGCGCGATTATACCATGTTTCGAAGTGGGGCGGCTAAAGCGATCAGGGGTTCTTCGTTTCTCCCCCGCTGGGCAGAGACGTCCACCGTGAGAGAAGGGAAGGCGGGTGTATTGCGTCTTTAGGGCAGAGTTCAAACCGAACTATGCGCGTCAGGGCGAACGGCAGGTCGTCCGTACAAGTGGCTTCGTACCGCTTCCTCACGGTCGCGGCTCAGATAGACCATTGCCACTTCAGACATCGTTTCCATCTCGTCCCTGAATTGGGAACGCACCCTGGGAGAGAATCGCTTTGACAGCGACATACCCTTCGAGTACAATCGGCAGCAACAAGCGGGATGGGGAGTGACCCATGGCAAAACCTTTCAACTACGGCGGACAGGCCATCTTAGAGGGCGTGATGATGCGCGGCAGCCGCAAGATGTGCCTGGCCGTACGTAGCCCCAAGGGCGCGATCATCACCCATTGTGAAGATCTCAACCCCCGCATCTACGGTGGGGCTATCGCGCGCATCCCATTTTTGCGTGGCTTGGTGATGCTGTGGGACGCACTGGGATTGGGCATGCGCGCGCTGATGTTCTCGGCCGATGTAGCGCTGGGCGAGGAAGAGGTCAAGTTCTCAGGCCCGATGGCCTGGGGGACGCTCGCCATCTCGCTGACAGCTGCCGTTGCGATCTTCTTCGTCGGCCCTTTGCTGCTCATCAGTTTGCTGGAACATTGGATTACCTCTGAAATTTTGAGCAATCTGGTCGAGGGGATCGTCCGTCTGGGATTCTTTCTCCTTTATGTGTGGGGTGTCGGCTTTGTGCCCGATATCCAGCGTGTGTTTGCTTATCACGGCGCCGAGCACAAGACAATCAACGCCTACGAGGCTGGCGATGCGCTGACCGTCGAAGCAGTCGCGCGTCGTCCCACTGCACACACGC
Organism: Anaerolineae bacterium; assembly: GCA_025062175.1. Classification (GTDB taxonomy): domain Bacteria; phylum Chloroflexota; class Anaerolineae; order 4572-78; family NAK82; genus NAK82. The sequence continues at coordinate 16,103 of JANXAX010000005.1, forward strand.
GGTGTGGCACCGCCTTTCTATTACAGGTTGTGGTCATCTCGATCCTCCTCTTCACCCTGCTAGGACGGCCTTCGATGGAGTTGCGCATCGCCTCCCGCATCCTCCTGATACCGGTCATCGCTGGCGTCGCCTACGAGCTGCTGCGCTTTACGGCCGCCTATCGGGATCATCCGCTGGTGCGCGCCATCAGCGCGCCCGGCCTCTGGCTCCAGGGGCTGACCACCCGTCAGCCGGATGAGGGGATGTTGGAGGTCGCCATCACCGCGTTGCGCAAGTTGTTAGCGGAGGAAGGGCTGGTCAGCGGGCTGGAGGCATCTCCAGCTGCCCAGCCGACTCCGCCGCTTTCTGTCGTTGCTCCGATGGAACGGTGACGCATCCGACGGGGGAGGTCACAGGCATGGCATCCGATGCGGACAAACGCAGGGCGGCCCAACTGAACGAGGAAGGTTTGTTGCGTTATCGCCACTGGGAACTGGACGAAGCAATCGCGGCCTTCCGCAAGGCGATCGAGCTCCATCCCGAGCAACCGGATTATCACCTCAACCTGGCCCGCGCTCTGGTGCGCTATGGCGACTATGAAGGCACGCTCAAGGCGTTGGGCAATTTCCTGCGCCTGGAATCGGACCCCGAGCTCGTGGAACGCTTTGAGCGCCTGTTCGGGACGGCGCTGGATGCGGTGGAGTCGCTCCTGATCACCACGATGCTCGAACACAACGTGCCGCTGGAGATGATCGGCTCGTCCATTCAGATGTGGATGGAATACCGCATTGCGGTGGGCCGGCATCCGCTCGACCTGCGCAACCCAGCGCCCTGGGCGGCAGCGATCGACCTGACGGTGCGCAAGGTGAACTTTCGCGAGGTGCCTATTAAGCAGATTGCGGAATGGTATGGCACGTCACCGGCGGCGGTGCGCAGACGCCATCTTGAGCTGGTCAGCACGCTCGACATCATGCCGTGTGACTATCGCTATTTCCGTCAGGAACAAAATCCCCTCGACAAGTTGGTGGAAGCAGCCTCCATGTTCGAGGAGCTGGAAGAGCGCTTCCGGAAGCTGTAGCGCCAGAAGAGAGCTCAGCGCAGCCGATAGTGGTACACCTCTACACGGACGAAGCTACCTGCGGCGAGCAGTTCGGCGTGTTCGCGCAACCAAGCACGCGTCAGGTCGCGTTTATCCCATAGCCAGCTCTCCGATGCCACCAGCCAGAGAGTGGTATATTCCTGTGTGGCCTCGCTGATTTGCTGCGCCACACTTTCCGTACTTCTGCCGTCGTTGGTCCATGGGCCTTCCAGCGTCGGATGCGCCTGCGGGAAATAGTAGTCAAAGATATACCGCACATAGGGCACCTGGAACATAATCGGTTCGCCCGGCTGATAGCGCTGCGCCACGAAAGCGGCCGCGGCGCGGAAATCGGACTTGAGCGGCCGTGTGCTCTGCACCCACAGACCCAGTCCACTGAAGGTGATCACCACCGCTGATAGAGCTAACGCCATCGGTCGCGCCAGGCGCGTCAGCGCCCAAATGCCACGCGCCGTGAGCATCAGGAAGGGGGGCAAGGTGAAGATCAAGTAACGCGGCTGGAAGAGGGGCAGACGCAACGTCACCGCGAAAAGTAACACCGCCGGCAGGAAAGCCCATAACGCCAAAAACAGGCGTGCCCACCACGATGACGCATCTCTTAGGCGAGTAGCGTCTCCCGTCCATACTTCTTTTTGCAGAGATGGTGCAAAGATGCCCACCAACACGGCGAAGAGGAAGGCGGTGGAGACGGGCCAGTCGCCCACCAGCGCAACGCCACGGGTGTGCAGGGCGAAGAGCAGGGCAAACATCTCGGGCAGCGGCACAAAGGTGTGACCGGTGGGATGCGGCTGCAAGAGCAGAGGCAGCTGCCACAGCGCTAGCGGCAGATAGGGCAGCGTCAGAGATGCCAATACGATCAGCCCACGCCGCCGTCCGTGCGGGACGAACGGCCAGATAAGCAACATCAGCGCATACAGCGGGAGCATCAGCACGGCCAACAGATGGACGTACAGCGACAGGCTGGCGGCGAGCACAAAACCGCCCCACCAGACTCCCTGCCCGCTCTGCAGCGCCCGTTCCGCGCACCAAAGTGCCAACAGGATCAGCATAGTGAAGACGGCGTACATTTTGGCATCCTGGGCGTACCAGACCAGATAGGGGGATATGGCGGCCAATAGGGTTGCCAGCAGGGCAGCTCGCCGCTCGATGAAGGAATGTGCTATGCGCCAGATGAGCGGGATGTTCAACACGCCGCAGAGTAGCGCAATGAAGCGCAGTGCAAACTCGCTCGTGCCGGCCAGGTGCAGCCAGCCGCGCATCAGAACGTAATAGAACGGTCCGTTGTGCTCGGCGAGGGTGAAGTTGCGCAGCAGCTCAGGAAGCGGCTGCATGGCAAAACGGAGGACGTCCACCTCGTCGCGCCACAAGCTCTGGAAGTTGAGCGATATAACCCGCACTAGGAAGCTCAGCAGGATGATGCCCCAGAGGGCAAAGCGCATGATGAGAATGTTCGAGGGGCCGTGGAGATCAAGGAATGCGCTATGGTTGGGGCGCGGCATCGGGAGGTGGGGACTTGCGCACCGGCTCTTCGGGTAAGACGCGCGGACGGCGCCGCCCGCGGATCTCCAGCATTAGGAGGGTGAGCGGCACGCCCAGCAGGAGCAGGATGCCACAGCACAGCCAGGGGTAGGAGGCATACAGCACCACCGTGTCCCAGAACTTGGTCCAATTGACCACGAACTGGTCGATGCGCGGCGCGGGTGCCTCTTCCTGGGGTGGCCGCAGCTGCGCCACCGGCTCGTCGATCAACAGGCCAGGTGACACCGGACGCAGACGCGCTGGAGCAGCTGGGGTGACCGGCGCCGGCAGGGACTGCGGGGATGGCGCTGGGACTTCGGCTGGCGAGGGTGCAGCCGACCCTGGTGGCACCGCCCCCTCTTGTGGGAATACCTCCAGTTGCGGGATTTCCTGGGGCGTGGGCAGCTCACCCGGCAGCGCTTCTTGGGGCGGTAGGTCAAAGGGCATGGGCAACTCCACTGGCGGGGGCGGTTCCAGGGGAGATACCTCCACAGGAAACGTCTCCGGCAGGGGAGACTGCTCATAGGGAAGGGCCGACTGATAGGCCGGGTGCGACGCGGTGATGTTGCCAGGCCAAAAGATGCCGCTCAGCGCCAGCGCAGCGACCAACCAAGGCAGCCAATGCCTCACCTGGCCGACGCTCCCGCGCGGCGCGTGCGTTCGGTTATGTGTGCAATTCATCAAGAAGGCATTATAGCCCGCTGCGCAACGGACGCCAAATTATGGCGGCGTTGTGGTGTTATTTACGCCCGTCACATACTCGGCCATATATTTGAGGATGAGGTAGGTGGACAGGGCGCCGGGGTCGGGGTGGCCGCGGGCGCGTTCGCCCAGCGTCTTAGCCTAGCCCACCGTGGCGACCATGTCCTTGGTGCGCTCCATACCCTGACGGGCAGCCTCGGCCACCTGGGGTAGCGCCTCTTCTAGGGGGAGGGAGACAAGCGCCTGGGCACGTAGGGCAGCCGGTTGCAGCGCATCTACCATTGTCTTGTCGCCCACCTGCGCCTTGCCGCGTTCCTGCACCGCCTGCAGGCCGTCGTTCAGCCAGCTAGCTAGCGCGGCGCTGTCGAAGTGCTCCCGGCCGGCCAAGTTGCGGGCGCCGCCGCGAAACCACGTGCCAAACACCGCTCCCGCCGCGCCGCCCACCGAGGTCAACAGCGCCATCCCCACCGTCTGGAAAAGCACATCCAGCGTCGTCGCCGGCTGGCCCTCCAGCTTGCTCTGTGCCACCTCAAATCCGCGCGCCATGCCGACTCCATGATCGCCGTCCCCGATGGCGCGGTCTGCCTCACTCAACAGGTCCTTGCTGGCCTGCATTCCGCGACATACATGCAACAACATCTGCACCGTCTCGGCAATGGTCAAATGCGTCTTGGCCATAGGACGTCCGCTGCCTCCTGTGTGGCTTATGCGCGCGTGTAGCCGAACGAGCGCGCTGGCATGTCATAATAGTGCTTGAGCTCGTCATCCAGCTGCATCAGGCTGATGGAGAAGCCGGCCATCTCCTGGGAGGTGCAGAAGCTGCCGATGATCGTGTCGTACACGCCGATGCCCTCCTGCTCCAGGATCTGGCGCACCCGCCGGTTGACGATCAACAGCTCCATCATTGTCGTCGCGCCCAGGTCGTTGATGAGCAGGCAGACCTCATCGCCGCGGCGGAAGGGCAGGTCGGCCAGGATACGTTGCATCATCTTGTCCACCAGGGCATCGGCGGGCAACAGTTTTTCGCGCGACACGCCGGCCTCGCCGTGCAATCCCATGCCGATCTCGATCTCGTCCGGCCCTAGCGTGAAGGTGGGCTCGCCGGTCTCCGGCAAGGAACCGGCGCTGACTGCCACACCCATCGAGCGCACGCGGTCGCGCGCCTTGGCAGTGACGCGATACACCTCGTCCAGGCTGTCCAGCGTGGCCGCGGCGGCACCGGCCACCTTGATGACGAAGAGGTCGCCGGCGATGCCGCGCCGCTCGTCCACCCGTTCGGGCGGCGCCGAGGCGACGTCATCCCAGATGCGCACCGTGCGCGTGGCAATGCCCTCTTCGGCAGCCATCTCAGCAGCGATATCGAAGTTCATATTGTCGCCCGCGTAATTGCCGTAGAGATACAGCACCCCCTTGCCCTGGTCGAGCGCACGTGTCGCCGCCAGGATGACATCCGGCGTGGGCGCGGCGAAGATGTTGCCACAGGCGGCACCATCGGCCATGTTCTCACCGATGAAGCCATGGAAGAGGGGCTCGTGGCCGCTGCCGCCGCCGATCAACAGGCCGACCTTGCCCGGCGGCAGCTCCGTCTTCACCAGGGCGTTGACCCCTTCCAGCTTGCGGATGCGGCCGTGATAGGCCCATACCAGCCCTTCCAGCAGTTCCGTGACCACGTTGCGCGGGTCGTTGATGATCTTCTTCGCTTTCATTGTCTTTTCCTCCTTACGTTATAGTCTGCGGTGTCGAGAATGGTGTTTCATTCTGTCATGTTCACCTTCTCCGTCCCCCGCCTGGGGTTTCCGGCGTAGGCGTGAAGGTGGGAGTCGGTGTCCGTGTCGGCGTGGGTGTGCGCGTCAATGTCGGCGTCAGCGTGGGGGTGGGCGTGTACGTCGGTGCAGGCGTGAAAGTGGATGTCGGCGTGAGCGTCAACGTGGGAGTCAATGTCGGAGTCGGTGTGGGGTTTTATGGCGAGGTCGACGGCGTCGGGTGAAGCCTCCACGTC